>JAGYNC010000023.1 GCA_018400135.1 Victivallaceae bacterium | reverse complement strand
TAGAAAAACAGGATAAATATTTACAGATAAAATTTAAAACTCTATTCTAAATTGACAAAAACCGGGTTTAATCTGACAAGGATTGTCGCTCACAACAACTGTCCGCATTTTAATCTGACAAACCCCGGTTTAAATTTGACAAAGACGGTTGCTCGCAACAACCGTCTGCTTTTTATTTTGACAATTATCACATTACATCCCGGAATTTAACAGGATATATCATGACACAACAACCCCGGAATAATGTGATAAATCACATGAAGAGAAGCCTGTCGGCTTCGTTCACCATTTTTTTGACAAAAAAATGGCGGAGAGGGCGGGATTCGAACCCGCGGACGGTTGCCCGTCAATGGTTTTCGAGACCACCCCGTTCGACCGCTCCGGCACCTCTCCCATTAATTAGTGCAAGTACTTTTTCGTCAACGCTAATTAAAAGTGCGCCATTCTGGCGCACCAGTTTTTTACAAAAAACACTGCAATTAAATTCAAACACGAGCGTGCTGAATTTTGGTTTTCGGATTTTTAGTGTTATTAGAATAAGTTTTAGACCGCAGGCGCAAGATCACCATTTCAGGAGGATTGATCCCCAGGTAAGGCCTCCGCCGAATGCTGTCAACAGCACATAGTCACCGGTTGAGACAAGTTTGTCCCGCGCTATTTCGTCAAGACATAGGCCAATTGACGCAGCAGAAGTATTCCCGAAACGGTTGAGGTTCATATAGACCCGTTCCTCGGGGATATGCAAACGTTGCGCCACTGCTTTCAGAATGCGGTAGTTGGCCTGATGCGGTACCAGCCACTTAATTTGTTCAGATGTTACCCCTGCCTCTTCCATCACTTCCTTTGATGAGGAAACCATGGCGTTAACCGCTAACTTAAAGACGTCGCGTCCAGCCATGCGAATATAATGCAGACGCTCGGCAACGGTTTGTTCGGAAGCCGGAATTCTGCTGCCGCCGGCAGGAATATTGAGAACCTCGGTGTGGTTGCCGTCTGAGCCAAGGCTGGTTGACAAAATACAATCATCGCGCTCGGCATCGCGTTCGATCACTACGGCAGCAGCGCCATCGCCGAACAACACACAGGTATTGCGGTCGCTCCAATCAACAATAGACGAAAGTTTTTCGGCGCCAATAACCAGAATTTTTTTGTAGCGATGATTGCTTTTAAGCAGTGATTGTCCAACCTCCAGAGAATAAACTAAACCGGAACAGGCGGCTTCAAGATCGAAACAAAAAGCGCGGGAAGCGCCTAGTTTTTTCTGAAGAATACAAGCGGTACTGGGGAAAACCTGATCAACCGTGATGGACGCGACAATAATCACGTCCAGCTCTTCGGCCTGAGTGTCGGCATCTTCCAAGGCACGTAACGCTGCGGCATAAGCCAGATCGGACGTTGCTTGTTCATCGGCAGCGACACGTCGTTCTTCAATACCGGTACGAGAGCGAATCCATTCGTCGCTGGTCTCAACCATCTTTTCCAAATCGGCATTGGTCAATACCTTTTCTGGCACATATGACCCTATTCCGGAAATAATGATACCCATTTAATCTACCTCCCCGTTCTTGTCTGCCGTTGCATCGGGCGGGATGTCAACGTCTTTCTGTCCGGAAATATTCCCGGGTTTAGTTAAAATCTGATGTGCCTCGGCGACGCTTTCGGTTATTATATCATTGATGCCAAACTGAACCACTTCGCCCGCCACTTTGATACCATTTCTGATGGCGCGTGGGTTTGACGAGCCATGTCCAATGATGCACATTCCATTCACTCCCAACAGGGGGGCTCCACCCATTTCATCGGCATCACCGAACTCTTTAAGTTCGCGGAAGGCGTTTTTTGCCAACATTGCGCCGGTCATCCGGAAGGCATTTTTAGAGAAAACGTCTTTCATCCAGTGCATGGTGGCCTTGGCCAGTCCTTCGGCACCTTTAAGCATAATATTGCCGATAAAGCCATCGCACACCACCACATCAACCACACCCTCATAGATATTATCACCCTCAACATTCCCGATAAAATTGATCGGAAGTTTTGACAATAATTTGAATGTTGCTTTAGTCAGATCGTTGCCCTTGATTTCCTCGCCCCCCACGTTAAGCAAACCCACTGTTGGTTCATCAACACCGAACAGGTACTTGGCATAAGCTACTCCCATTATGGCAAATTCAACCAGATGCATCGGTTTGCAATCGGTGTTGGCCCCGGCGTCAACCAGGATAAAGCGTCCAGAAGTTGTTGGCAAACTCGCGACTATGGCCGGGCGATCTATGCCCGGCAGCATTCGCACAAACACCGTGGTTGAAGCAACCGCGGCCCCGGTGTTGCCGGCGCTGAACATGGCATCCACTGCTTTATCGCGCAACAATCCGGCGCAAACAGTAACCGAGGAGTTACGCTTGGCGCGGAGAGCCACAGTGGAAAAGTCTCCCATTTCCACTACTTCTTCGGCGTGTACCTTGCGCAACCGCGGGTGGTCGTCAATGCCGTATTTCTCGAGATAGTAGGAGAGCTTGCCGAGATGTCCGACTACCGTCAGTTCGTACTCGGGAAAATCATAGAGTGCGGCAGTTAATCCTTCGATGACAACCGCCGGGGCATGATCGCCACCCATTGCATCAACGGCAATTCTCATTTGCGTTTACTCAACGTCCAGAATCTGTTTGCCTTTGTAGTTGCCGCAGGCCTGGCAGGCACAATGCGGCGCCAGCGGTGCAGCGCATGACGGACAGTAAGTTGCCTGTACCCCTTTATAGCGGTTGGCAGCTTTGCGCTGACGAATTTTCATTTTTGACGTTTTTCTTTTTGGTACAGCCATTTCCCTTCTCCTGAGTTCACAATTTTGCGGGATATTATTACTGATTTCGCAGAATACTCCGGAATAAACTCATGTTCCGGACATTAATTCAAGCGGCAAATATACATCCCAACCGATTTTTGTCAAACCATATTTCTGTTTTATTGCAACACCTTACACGCCGGAAAAGGCAGAAAAAGCGCCGTCAACCGGAATAACCGCGCCATTGACAAATCCGGCGGCTTGCTCGTCAACCAGCCATAGCAGGGTGCCGATCAGGTCTTTCGGCTTGCCGAAACGCCCCATTGGAGTTTGACCGATAATAGTTTTTCCGCGGTCAGTCAAGCTGCCGTCGGCGTTGGTCAGGAGCGCGCGATTCTGGTCGGTCAGGAAGAAACCCGGGGCAATAGCGTTAACGCGAATATCAACTTTGGACATGTGAACTGCCAGCCACTGGGTAAAATTGCTTACCGCCGCCTTGGCCCCACTGTATGCGGGAATCTTGGTTAATGGCGTAAATGCATTCATTGACGATATATTGATAACAACGCCGCCGTTTTTTTGGGCCATATCACGACAGAACACCTGGGTTGGCAACAACGTGCCGAGAAAGTTGAGATTGAAGACAAACCCGATACCCTGCGGGTCAAGATCAAAAAACGTGATCAGGTCTTTATTTTTCTCCACCAGGTCTTCCTTAAACAAAAATTCTTTGGAAGTGGTTCCTTTAGGATGATTCCCTCCTGCTCCGTTGAGCAGAATATCGCAAGCACCAAAAGCTTCACCAACTTTATCTGCTGCCTGGCGCAAACTGTCGTACTCGAGCACATTCGCGGGTACGCCAATAGCTTCTCCACCCTGTTCGCTAATCTTGATTGCCATTTTTTCGGCATTATCCGCACGCAGATCAAGAATCGCCACTTTAGCGCCGCATTCGGCCAGAGCCTCGGCCATAACGCCGCATAGGACCCCACCACCGCCGGTAACTACAGCTACTTTATTGTTAAGATCAACTTTGAATGGAACGCTCATAATAACGCCTCCGTTTTTTGATTTTTGCACTGCTTATCAGTGATTGAGACCCGTTGACAACCAGCAATATTTCAGATTTTAATACTCGATAACGCGCGGTACATCTACTTCACTGTTTTAGCAATACGGGGTTGCACCGCGTTGGTTTTTTACGAACAAACGAACCTGACAACATACATTTAAAATGGCAAATGGCAACCATTTGATTGTAAAAATGGGTTTTTATAGCATGTTGTATCGGGGTTAAAACCGTAATGCCTCACACTTTTTCGAATCGGGGTTGCTATCGCTACTTGCCTGCGCGTCGTGCGCAAGCAGGTCGGAATCGATTTTTATGTAATTTGGATAATATTTGTAAAACATGAAAAATTTGAACTCAGATGTTACATCGTCGCGACGCAATATCGCGGAGGATATTTTTAACGATGTGCTGCGTGGTCTGGAGTTGTGGGAAAACAAAGGGATCGGCATTGATGATTTCCTAGATAACCACCTCTCGACAGATGCGTTGCGCCGCGCCGTATCCAGTGTTCTTTTCAATTACTTCCGCTACAAGGCGTTGATTGACGAGGAAATTCGGGCACATGTCAGGCGACGCGTCAAACCGGCGCTCAGGCGGTTGCTTGCGGCAACTATGACGCAGAGTTTTTTCCAGACCGGCATTGCTGCGGAATCGGCGGTCAACGTAGCGGTTGACATGGCGCGCCGGAAGCACGGGCGAACTACCGCCGGGTTTATCAATGCCGTCATGCGCAACATCGGACGCGGCGATTTCGCGCAACGCTGCGTTGCCATTACTGAGACATCTCCCGAAAAACTACTTCCTGAAATTATTCGGAAACGCTGGCGTGAACAATTTTCCCGGGAGGAAGTCGGCAGACTGGCCCGGATGTTGCTTCAACCCGTGCCGCTTTCTTTCAGGGATTGCGGAGTTCCTTTGTCTGATTCGGAACTTGCGGCGGTCGGCGCCGTCCCGATCACCCCTCCCTGGCTTAAACGGAATCGGTTTTACGAGTGTGGCAACGCGGAAAATTTGTTTTCGGCAACGTGGCTCGCCACCGGACGCATTTATATCCAGGATCCATCGACCACGCTGTTCGCGGAACTTGTTGATTTATCTCCGGACGAACGCATTCTTGACCTGTGTGCCGCGCCCGGCGGCAAATCGTTGTTGCTGGCGGAAAGACTGGGGCCGGATGGAACATTGACGGCGGCGGATCGTTCGGAACGCCGCCAGCAGATTACGCGGGAAAACTTCAGTATTAGAAATCTGCCGCACCAAATTATTGTTGGCGCGGCAACGGAATTGGCGCTGAAACCCGGCGGCTATACTCTGGTGCTGGCGGATGTGCCTTGTTCCAATACCGGCGTTTTCCGGAGGCGTCCCGACGCCTTGTGGCGGTTCTCCCAAAAGCATCTCGCCGAACTGCTCACAATGCAGCGGACAATTCTGGATGCCGCATCACGTTTTACCACACCGGGAGGGAAGCTGATTTACAGCACTTGTAGTATTGAGACTGAGGAGGGGCACGGTCAGGTTGAGCAATTTCTAAAGAGAATGCCGGGATTTGTCTTGCAGGCAGAAAAACGTTTGTTCCCGGGAAAACAGCACGACGGTTGCTATGTTGCCATATTGTCGAAATCAGTATAGACAACTACAAAGCGAAACTAAAATCAGAATTTACTGCATGTATTGATACATAACACCAATAAAGCGCAGATAAATATCACCATATGTAATGCCTCACTCTTTCCTTTGGGACGGGCTCGACCCCACCCAAAGAGTGAGCGAGTACCACTATATAGCAAAATCAAGAAACAAGGGAAAACAAAGAATTGCCGGCTGCTTTTCGGTCAAAAGTATAGGTAGTGTTCGCCCCGTTTTCTTTATTGATTTCCGCGATCAGATAGTCTGAAAAATCGGCATTGCCGTTTGTATAATGGCGCAGAGCTTTTCTGACTCCCTCAGCATTTTCAAATTCAATACCGCTGGTAGATAATATCTGCTCTATTGTCTTAACGATTAATTTTTTTTCATATTTATAAGCTCGCGACAGTACCCAAACCGTTTCACTCATAACAATATTATTGATAAATGCCGGATTTATGTCAGATATACGGTCAAGAATTTTATTTGCTGCAGAAGCCTGCTGTTCATCATCCTGGACAAGATAGCGGACTAAAACATTGGTGTCAATTCCAATCATTATTAGCTCCTTCCGCGATGGCTTTTTCCATTTCTTCCAGCGACACTGCTTGCTTTGGTTTCGGCAAAATTCCTTTTAATGTATTGATGCCTTGTTTTACAGGAACTCCCTCAATATGCCCGTCATTTCTGCTAAATAATTCGATTTTATCCCCCGGCTTCAGGTGCAGCTTCCGTCTGATTGAAACCGGCAGGGTTAATTGCCCTTTACTTGTCAATGTAGCTAACATAATATATCTCCTTGTTTTTATGCCTTACCATAGAGTAAGATACATGCTGATAATACAAAGGTCAAGGTTTCTTTTAAAATTTACTGACGGCTGTATAAATTGACTATCGTGCGGACGTGTTGTTCGTGGCTTAGTGTGAGGCGCTTCCTTGCCAGAGGCGGCGCAATTCCATGGTACGTTGCCGGATGTTTTCAGCACGAGTGATTTCGGTTACCATGGCGATACGGCGAACACCTAGCGTCAGCAGCGCAGGGATGTGTTGAGTCTTGATGCCACCCATGACGGTGAATGGCAGCTCGATTTCGGTGGAAATATCGCGTACCGCTGCAATACCAATGGCGCCGCTACCGACTTCTTTGGTGGCGGTGTGATAAACCGGCCCGATATTGATGTAATCGGCACCGTCGATTTCCGCTTGTTTAGCCTCGGCGAGATTGTGAGTAGAGCAGCCGATGATCAATTCTCCGGCAATCCGGCGGGCAGCGGCAAGAGGCAAATCATCTTGTCCCAAATGAACACCATCGGCACCGACAGCCAGCGCCACATCAGGATGATCGTTGATAATCAGCAGCATTTGATGTGTCCGGATAATGGCGCGGCAGCTCAACGCCAATTCATAAATCTCCCTTTTGCTCCGGTGCTTCTCGCGCAATTGAACAATTTTAGCGCCGCCGGCGGCGATTTCTTTCACCACTTCGATTACTGAACGGTTATTTGTAAATTCTGAGGAGACAACCGGATAGAGGTCGATATCCTTAAAGGCCATCATGCGGGACGCTTTGGTTGTTGCCGATTGATTCAATTTTCTGGTTCCGGTTTGCGGTGGAACTCAGGACAGTCGTCCATCGGATTCACCTGGGTGTGATGTAATTCACAACGCGACAGAAACGGATGTGCGACATAATGGACGCAATCCCGGCAGAATTTGCTTTCTTCCGGAATCGCATCTAAGCGCGGAGAAGCGGTTTGTGCTTCTACCCCCAACAACGCTGTCAGACCGGAGAGTGAAGAAGCGTTTTTGTCATCAGGTGCTCCATTTGCGTTCTCTTCTTCGGGATGTCCCAAAGTGGCTCCACAAAAGGCACAAATAAGGACTTTATCTTTGACTTGCCAACCTTCTGTTTCAATCTTTTCCCTGACGATGGTCGATTGGCCACAATGCGGACAATCAGTTTTGTCGCCGTTTTTCACGATTTAGGCTCCTGGAAAATATACCTGAGTTTTAGTTTTATGTCGCGGGTAGTGTCAAAAAAGGCCGGTTTCGACGAAACCGGCCTAACGTAATGGAATCGGTTGCTACTTTGAGCATCAACCGCCATAGATTGCGGTATCGCCCAGCATTTCTTCGATGCGCAACAACTGATTGTACTTGCAGATGCGATCGGTACGCGACATTGAACCGGTCTTGATTTGTCCGGCATTAGTCGCCACGGCAATATCGGCAATAGTGGTGTCTTCGGTTTCGCCTGAACGGTGTGAAACCACTGCGGTATAACCGGCTTTATGTGCCATTTCGATGGCATTAAGCGTTTCCGTCAAAGTACCGATCTGGTTGACCTTGATCAAGATAGAGTTTGCGGCGCCGCAGTCAATGCCTCTTTTGAGGTAATCGACATTGGTCACGAACAAATCATCACCGACCAGTTGACACTTTTTGCCGATCTTGGCGGTGAGAATTTTCCAGCCATCCCAATCGTTTTCATCCATGGCATCCTCGATACTATCGATCGGATATTTGGCAATGAGTTCTGCCAGGTAATCGGCCTGCGCATGAGCATCGCGCTTTTTGCCGGAATCCCCTTCGAATTTGCTATAGTCATAAACTCCATCTTGAAAGAATTCAGACGCGGCACAGTCAAGGGCAATGGTCACATCCTGTTTCGGTCTATAACCAGCGCTCTCAATTGCTTTCATGATGCAATCCAGGGCTTCCTCGGTTCCTCCGGAGAATTTCGGGGCAAAACCACCTTCATCTCCAACCGCCGTACTCAGTCCTTTGTCTTTGATGATCTGTTTCAGCGCGTGGAAGACTTCAGCGCCCATGCGGATACCTTCACGAAAACAGCAGGCGCCTACGGGGCGAATCATGAATTCCTGGAAAGCAATCGGCGCGTCGGAGTGGGAACCGCCGTTAATGATGTTCATCATCGGCACAGGCAGCTTCTTGCCATTAACACCGCCGATGTAGCGGAACAACGGCAAATCGAGATGATTAGCGGCAGCATGCGCGCAAGCCAGCGAAACTCCGAGAATCGCGTTGGCACCGAGTTTCTTTTTGGTCGGGGTGCCGTCCAAAGCAAGCATGGCCATATCAATGCCAACCTGATCGAGCACATCCATTCCTTCAAGTTCAGGAAAAATTTTCTCGTTAACATTTTCCACGGCCTTGAGAACCCCTTTGCCGCCGAAACGCTTTTTGTCGCCATCACGCAGTTCAAGGGCTTCATTTTCGCCGGTAGACGCACCGGATGGCACGGCTGCAGACCCCATAACTCCACTTTCAAGAACTACTTCAACTTCGATGGTTGGATTGCCGCGCGAGTCAATAATTTCACGTGCATGGATATCATAAATTGCTGACATCGTCATATCTCCCTGGTTAGAATTTGTTTCGAATTTCGAATTTCTGATTTAAAAATATTTGAGACACTGGCGTCACAAACAAAAGACTAAAAGATACTGCATAAACATGGAAATACAATCCCCGCCGCATAAGCACAGCAGAAAAGAATGAAGCTTGGTTTTGAAAATCAATAACGCTCCGCGAGCGATGCGTAGCCGATTATTCGACGGGGTATCACTGACGCATGGCGCTTTCATTATTTTTGCGATTGTAACGGGGGATAGGGCTGAGCAACTGCGGAACGGGCGAATCAGGACGTGTCGAACCTGATTTGGATTTTCCAGAGCGCCGTCGGCTACATCAATTATTAGGATTATTATATTATGATGTGGTTTTTTCGCGAAAACAGAGTAGACTTAATCAAGTCATACAAGGAAAATACTTATGAGCTATAAAGAACATAAAACCATCTATTTGAGTGGTCCGATAATGGACGAACATGAGGGGCACGCGCGACAATGGCGTAGCACCGCGCGGCAATTGTTGGAGGACAAATTCAGCATCCTTGATCCGATGCGTCGTCAATTCATTGACCGTCAGGTTGACAGCGCCAATGAAATTGTTGAGTTCGATTTGCAAGATGTGCGTGACGCCGATATTCTGCTGGTTAATTACAATAAACCGAGCATCGGTACCAGTATGGAAGTATTTTACGCGGCACACGACATGGGTAAATTCGTTGTAGCTTTTTCGCCGTTCGAATTTCAGAATTGCAGTCCCTGGATGGTGCGTTACTGCACAAAAATTCTCCCATCTCTCGAAGGCGCTGTTAAATACATCAATACCCATTTTGGTATCGAAACAAACTAATTTTCTGCAAATAACGGGAGGCAGGTAATGCGGACGGAAATTTTCTATTTCAGTGGTTCCGGCAACACCCTGGCGTTGGCCAGAGAGTTGGCCGGGAAGCTTGGCAACGCGACACTGATATCTATTCCTTCGTGCAAAGGACAAAACGTTGCCCCCACTGCCGAAATGATAGGTATCTTCTTTCCGGTTTATGCTTTCGGGATGCCTCGAATAGTGGAGGATTTTGTTAAAAAATTGAAAATTCCAGAACAGGCATACGTTTTTGGCGTGGCCAATTACGCTGGTGCCGGACGCAACGCATTGCTTCAATTGGATCGGGCGCTCAAGCAACAACAACGACGGTTACATGCCGGATTTGGCATTGCCATGCCAAGCAACTACACGCCATTCGGCGGCGCGGAAACGGACGCGGTTCAAAAACGAAAATTCAGGCGCGCAGCCGCCAAAATTGCGGAGATTGCCGACATTGTTGCCAGCAAACGTGATACAAAAATAGAACGGACGCCATTCTTGCCGTTTATGCTGTCTCACTTGCTCTATCGCTGGTTTTTACCGCGCATACGGCGGGATGTTAAAAAGTTCAGCGTTACCGACAAGTGTATTGGTTGCGGTTTGTGTGTCCGGGTATGTCCCACCAGCAATATCGCGTTGCGTAATAAGCGTCCGGTTTGGGGTAATAACTGCGAACAGTGTCTGGCGTGTCTGCAATGGTGCGCGACCGGGGCAATTGAACTCTCCGGCCATACTGAAGGTAAGCAACGTTATCATCACCCGGATGTGACAGTTGACGAAATAATTTTAGTTAAGCACTAATTGAGCATTACCTGTCCACCGGTAACCGGGATAGCCTGACCGGTTTCGTAGGATTGTTCCACGCAGTAGACAATGGCGCGGACAACATCTTCCGGCACGCAGCCACGAAGCATCGGAATTTTCGCTTCATAAAACTTCTTGACATCGGCAATACTTTTGGCTCCCGGGACTTTATTACTGTTGAGATATTGTACAAACAGACCGCGTTCCGGATCGCTCCAAAGTGGACCGTCGAAGAAATTGCCGGGACAAATGCTGTTCACCTTGATTTTTTCCTCTATCAGCTCCAGCGCAAAACTTTGCGTCAGACCGATGGTGCCGAACTTACTGCCGGCATAGGCGCCGTTGCGGTTGCTGCCCACCAGGCCGCTTTTGGAGTTGACCTGAACAATATCAGTCCAGGCAGGACTAAATTTGTTCTGCCGGGCCATAACCTGAGCAACATGTTTGACGCAGAGGAAATAACCGGTATAATTGACATTGGTAACAAAATCCCACTCTTTTTTGCTTAATTCCCGCACCGAACCGGCACGCAACACACCGGCGTTGGCCACAAAAATATCCACTCCTCCACAAATATCCACAATATCGCGGCACATGGCTTCAACTGATTCTTCTGACGCGATATTTACGGCAACCGCCAACGCGCTCCCTTCGCCGAACTCTTCACAAATGGCAGTGGCGGCAGCCTCTGCTCCGGCCTGATTAAGGTCGGCAATAACTGTAACAACGCCGGCGGCAGCAAGTCCTCTGGCAATGCCCAATCCAAAACCCTGGGCGCCGCCGGTAACGATCGCGATTTTCCCGTCTAACCCACTGGAAGGATTACCACCAGCGACTTTTTTGCGATAGGATTCGACTTCCCAGTTTTCGATAAATTTCCGAGCGGGGTTGTCCAGGTAGTTACAGCCACCACAAGCAGCAGTCAGTGCCTGTACTTTTGCGCCGTCACTCGCCAGCGCGGCAACTGTCAGTGCTTCTGTATAGTTTTCTCCGGCGCAAAAAACAGCTTTGCCGGGTACGTATACTAGTTTTGGCAGGTAGCCTTTTGCTTTTTTAAATTCGGCAATCTTGCCAGGGGCGATAGTATCACATTCCAGTGCAAAAGACTTGGCGTACACAATATGATCCGGCGTCAATGGGCCTGTGGCAACTTTAAATGGTGGCAAGCTGACGATGGTTGCCGGGCGTTCTTCGCCGAGCAGGGAGCGCAATATCGGCGCGTATTCAAAGACGAACGCGTCATCTCTATCACCGGCAACTAATTCAGGAGAAACCCCACAGTCCCGGTAATGATTATTCAATTTATTCATCAGTATATCATAGACGCGTTGAATCGCTTTTTCAGTGTCGCCTCCGACAAAAACGCCGTGGTTCTGCAAAAAAATGATTTCCGGTAGCGCGCCTTTTTGTTGCCGGTAATCATCCAATGCCGTTTTTACCTTTAAGGCGAGCGTAACTCCGGGATCGACGTAATCCACCCACAGAGCATCGGGAAATAATTTAGCACAGAGCGTTGCTCCGTCATTACCGCATGAAAGACCGTTAACCAACGCTGGGTGGGTATGGACTACAAACGTAGAAGGAATGATTTCGTGAAGCGGAGTTTCAACTGATGGGCGTCCATCCGAATCAAAACATACCGCGTCTGCCAACATTTTCTTAACTACGGCTTCACGTTCCTGGCAATCGGCCAGCCCGTCGTCGGCAAAAATTTTCCGCACCTTTGCGCGTTCGAGTTTAACGAACTGCTCAGGTTTGATATCAGCCAATTTTACCCCGCTGGGTTTAACGTAAAGGGAATGTTCGTCTTTGAACGACGTATTGCCGCCACCGGCCAGAACAAATTCAGGATTGTCGCCGAAGTGGTTGGAAAGTTTACTGAGAATTTCAAGAGACATAGCTATAACTCCATTCGTTGTGTGATATAATTTCAAAGCGGGTCGAACCCGCCAGCGGTAACGTTCCGCTGCGATTTTACCGGCCTTTGGCCAGCGAAGGGTTGAGACTCCGCTCAACAGACACATGTGTTTGCGCGGGAACACGACCCGCTGTCGTAACCCGCAATTTTTCAACGGGACTAATTGGACATATTCATTTCCAACACACCGTTTTAACCTGGCCCCGCATTTTCTCTTTCTTTGTCTCTTGCGTGATGTAGTTCGTGGCGAAATTCACTCTTCTTGATTCACCGCGTTGACTAATTTTTATCGTTCGGCTGCCCATAGGTACGGTAAAGTACCACCGCACTCTCGAAAATCATCCAAATCTCAAAAATAATAATAATAACGGAAATCGCAAGTAAGAGATAATTGGGGTTAACCCCATCCTTCAATCCGGCAAAACCGATGACGTTATAATACATCGCCCAGCCAGTCATAGCAATCATAAAGACCATCGGCAGCGCTGTAAAAATTACTGCGGTTTTCCGTTTAGCCAGATAGACAGTTACCACCAGTAATGCCAATCCACCCAGCAGTTGGTTGAGTGATCCGAAGAGAGGCCACAAATTTAGTGCCGCCTTACCGGAACCCTCCCAGAAAGCCAGCAGAAAAGCAGAGCCAACCGCGATCATGGTAGCAGGATGTTTTCCCGCCAGGTGAGGCAATTTACAAAAGCGTGCCAGTTCACCAACGATATAACGTTGAATACGGGTAGCTGAGTCAAGCGATGTGGCCGCAAACGAAACCACGAAAACGCCCATAAGCGAGATAATTACTTTTGGCGGCAGTCCCATTGTCGCAATCATATTGGTGGAACCGTCAATAAATGCCTTGAGTTGTGCGGACAACCCGTTGGTTGCGCTCCAATTCGGATAATATTGGCTGAACGCGTCTGAAGAGCCGCCGACACCGCTGGCAATGCCGGCGCCGCAGGCGATGATTACAAACACTGCAAGCATGCCTTCGACCAACATGGAGCCGTAACCAATAAACTGCGCGTCCGCTTCGCCGGCGCATTGTTTGGAAGTGGTTCCGGACGATGCGAGTGAGTGGAATCCAGACAACGCGCCGCAAGCAACAATCACAAAAAGCATCGGCAGTACCGGAGGCGAGTCGGGCACGGTATTGACAGCTGGTGCGACCATAACCGGGTGGCAGAAAATGACTCCACCGGTCAACAGCAACATGGCAATAAGCAACTGATAGGAATTGATAAAATCGCGCGGTTGCAACAGCATCTGAACCGGTAGCGTTGAAGCAATATAAACATATATCAGCAATAAGATAATCCAGATCTCAAGCGGGTCCAGCGCCATTTCCCAAACGCCGTCGCCAAAATTGACACCTAAAGACGGCATAGCCAATGGGAAAAATGAACCCAACACAATGGTGCCATACATCAGAATGACAGCGATAATACCCATTAACGTTGGATTCAAGTTTTTTTGGTAAACCAGATAGCCCAACGCCAAGGCGATCGGAATTTGCAGCCAGACAGGAGCAACCGCTTCCGGATAGAGACGGAAACAGCTGCCGATAACCACGCCAAACACGGTAATCACCAACAGCAAGAGAAAGAAAATAATCAGCAGAAATAAAACTTTAACCCGTTTGCTGATCAGGTCACCGGCCAGGTCGCCGATGGAACGTCCCTGGTTACGCAATGAAACGACCAGAGCGCCAAAGTCGTGCACTGCCCCCATAAAAATACTGCCGAAAACCACCCACAACAGAGCTGGCAGCCAGCCCCAAATAATGGCAATAGCCGGCCCGACAATCGGCCCGGTGCCGGCGATTGTCGCGAAATGGTGTCCGAATAAAATTTGCTTTTTGGTTGGCACATAGTCCACATCGTCCCGCATTGCTACGCTGGGACAGATATTGTTTTTGGATATCTGGAAGATTTTTTTTGCGAGAAAACGCCCGTAGGTGTAATAAGCCAGCAGGTAAAG
Source organism: Victivallaceae bacterium (assembly GCA_018400135.1). Taxonomy (GTDB): domain Bacteria; phylum Verrucomicrobiota; class Lentisphaeria; order Victivallales; family Victivallaceae; genus M55B135. The sequence continues at coordinate 5,744 of JAGYNC010000023.1, read as the reverse complement.
CACCCCAGCCCCTAAAGCAATCCATAGTGAATTCATTTCTAATTTTCCATAAAATTTAAAATGATTAAGCAATCAATTTATTGAAGACGCATATTGAAGAACGCGCCGTTGTCTTCCCGGCTAGTTGGTTCAGGTAATGGCGGAGAACGGTCGGCCGGCCCCCAACGGCGCGAAAACGGCCAGAAAACCCAAAATGCCTTGCCCACAATATTTTTTCGTGGAACAACACCCCATACCCGGCTGTCGGAACTGAAGAATGAGTTATCTCCGAGCATGAAATAGCAATCTTCAGGAACAACAAACTCTTCATTCGGCGAGCCCAGATATGTTGGAATCCCGCCGGCGACCTCATTGGAATGTCCGTGATAACCGCCTTTGAAACTGTAAATCTTATCGAACTTATCCGAAAGTTCAGTAATTGGCATAAACGCTTTTTCTCCAGCTGGTTTAACCAGCAAATGCCGATCGACAATCTTTAACGTATCGCCCGGCAGTCCGGCCAAACGTTTAATGTAATAGTAGCCTTGATTGGCCAGCGGGATGCCATTGTTATAAATTCCTTCGGTATTGAATACCGCAATATCACCGCGTCTCATATCCACCAGGTGGTGGAGAAAGCGATCAACAAACAAATGATCACCGAGTGAAAGCCACCCGTCGCACAAAACCTCACCGGCAGGATAGATTTTGTTGGAAGAAACGGTGGAATATTCGGCTGCTTTGGCGATTTTTCCGGGCAGTGAATAGCGAACATTGCCGATATTGAAGCGTGTGTCAGCGCGAAAAAAGCCGGAGTGATAGGTTACGGAGGCCGGATCGAATGAACCTGGCTGTTGAATCTCAAGTTTGGCGCGCCGACAGGAGAAAAGAGGATAATCAAGCAATGGCACTTTGCCCAGCAGCTGATTATGATTGCCGACGCGATCAATGTAATGAATACCGAACAGTGTTGGTTGCATACTGCTGGTAGGGATTTTGAATGGCTGAAGAAAAAGCCCGCGAATACCGAAAGCCACCATCATTGCTACCGCTAAAACATCGGCATATTCCCGGATGGCCGCGAATTTTCCGGTCGGCAATATAACAGAAACGCTCTGATTGGTGTCAGTTATCGCCTGCCGGACTTGATTGATGTCCTGATAGTTGACAGCATTGAGTCCCTGCAATATTTTTGACAATTCATTTTTCCGGTTTTCCGGAAGAATATCATCGTCGGCGTGCAAAATGTGGGCAACATGCTCACGCAACTGTTTCAACTTTTTGAGTTCGCGTCGTTTGGCAAAGAAAGAGAACATGCTTAACCTACTCGTTATCCGTGGTTTTCAGAACGGCAACAAATGCCTCCTGAGGAATATGTACGCGACCGACCATCTTCATCCGCTTTTTCCCCTCCTTTTGTTTTTCGAGGAGTTTACGCTTGCGAGTGATGTCACCGCCATAACATTTGGCCAAAACATTTTTACGTAACTGCCGAATGGTTTCTCTGGCAACAATCTTGCTGCCGATTGCCGCCTGAATGGCGATTTGAAACATTTGCGGCGGGATCGCTTCCTGAAGCCGCTTCGCCAGTTGCCGTCCCCGATAGTAAGCGTGATCAACGTGTACGATTGAAGAGAAGGCATCAACCGATTCACCATTAACCATGATATCGAGTTTAACCAGCTTATCCGCCCGATAACCGGCCGACTCATAATCCATGCTGCCATAACCGCGGGTAACAGATTTCAGCTTATCGTGAAAATCGATAAGAATTTCATGCATAGGCATTTCGGCGGTAATTATCACATGATGCGCGTCGGCTGAATCGGTGTGGGTGCAAAGTCCACGCTTGTTCATAATCAAATTCATCACGTCACCGATATAGCTATTGGGCATCATGATTCTGGCCTTTATCAGCGGTTCTTCAATGCGGTCGATTTCGGAGGGATCGGGCAGGTGTACCGGGTTATCAACTTCCCGCATCGTGCTGTTTTTCAGATAAACATGATAGATTACGCTTGGATAAGTGGCAATAATATCCATATCATATTCGCGGCGCAGACGCTCCTGAATAATCTCCATGTGAAGTAACCCGAGAAATCCGCAACGGAAACCGAATCCCAGCGCAGCTGAAGTTTCCGCCTGATATTGAAAAGCAGCATCATTGAGTTGCAATTTTCCCATATTCGTTTTCAGTTGTTCATAGTCGGCAGTATCAATCGGATAGATGCCGCTGAATACCATTGGGTGAATTTCCCGAAACCCGGGCAGTGGTTTGGCGCAGGGATTTTTGACATCGGTGACAGTGTCCCCGATTTTGGTATCGGCAGGACTTTTGATGTTCGGAATAACATAGCCGACCGAACCGGCGGCAAGTGTTTCACTCGCAATCATGGCTGGTGAAAAATAACCAACCTCTTTAATTTCACTTTCCAGTTGATTGTTGAAAAAACGAATTTTTGAGCCGCGCCGAAATTCGCCGTTGATCACACGCACGTAAGTAACCACACCGCGATAGGCATCGTATTGCGAGTCAAAAATCAGGGCGGCAGTGCCATCATCCTCAGGCATCGTTGGCGACGGAATGCGCTCAATAACAGCATCAAGAATTTCCTTAACCCCGACCCCGGATTTGGCGCTGCACAATATTGCATCCTCCCGTGGCAAAGCGAGAATTTCCTCCATTTGCTCATAGCACATTTCAGGATCAGATGCCGGCAAATCAATTTTGTTAATGACGGGAATTATCGCCAAATTTTGACGGAATGCCAGATTGACGTTGGCCACAGTCTGAGCTTGCACGCCCTGGGTGGCATCAATCAACAGCAGAGCTCCCTCACAAGCGCCTAACGAACGGCTTACCTCATAGGTAAAATCGACGTGCCCGGGTGTATCGATCAAATTAAGTTCATAATCCTGACAATCTTTGTGGTAGCGCATCCGTACCGGGTGGGATTTGATGGTTATGCCGCGTTCGCGTTCGAGTTCCATATTGTCCAGCAACTGTTCCTGTAGATCACGCGCTCCAACTGTATCCGTTAGTTCCAATAACCGATCCGCCAAGGTACTCTTACCATGATCAATATGTGCAATAATTGAAAAATTTCTAATTAGTTCAAGTTCTCTCATAGATATCTTTATTAAGTTAAATGCTTTTAATTAAAAAATCATCCGGAAACATGTTCAACCGCATTGCGGAAAATGGCCACGCCATCGCCCTCCCGGGGTAATTTGCCGGATTCCCGATCAATCGTCCAGGTTGGGGAATTGTAAGGCGAAAGAAAGGCTTCGGGGTGTGGCATCAGACCGAAAACACGACCGGTTTCGTCACTGATTCCAGCTATTGCGTTTAGCGAGCCATTGGGATTCAGGGGGAACTCTTCAGCAATATTACCGTGTTCATCAGCATAACGTAACGCCACCAGTTGTTTGCGTTCAATTTCTGTCAGAGCATTATCCGTTGCTACAAATTTACCCTCGCCGTGCCGAATAGGTAACCGGATCAAGTCCATACCGCGGGTAAAAATACATGGGGAATCCGGGTTCGCTTTCAGATATACCCAGTCATCACGAAACACGCCGGAGTCGTTGTGGGTAAGCGCCGCTTCCTGGGCAAAGTAGTTACCGTTAAACGCCGGTAAAAGACCAAGACGCGTTAGCGTCTGAAACCCGTTGCAGATACCAATAATCAGTTTGCTATCAGCAATAAATCGTTCCAGCTGGGAACGTAATTTTGCTTTGACGCGGTTGGCAAAAACGGTTCCTGAACCCAAGTGATCCCCAAATGAAAATCCACCGATAAAGGTTAAAATGTGAAATTCGTTCATAGAGCGTTTGTCGTGCAGCAAGTCGTTCAGGTGTACCAGTTCCGGCGTAGCGTCACAGCGTCTGAACGCGGCGGCAGTCTCTTTTTCGCAGTTCAGGCCGAAGCCGGTAATAATCAATACTTTTATATCAGATTTTTTCATTATTCTTTTCCGGGGCTTTATCTTTTAAAAGGGCATTTGCGAGTCGTGTAAAAAAGCTTCAAGAAAGGATAGCTCTTGATAGCCTAAAATCAACGTCATGAAGTCAGAAATTTCACAATCTAAGTGCAATTTTGGTAATGCCCACCCAAAGCCCCGTCCCTTTTCCTGCAAATTATTATTATACTCGATTCGATTAAATTTTAACGGGATCGAGTATAATATTAGGGCATATCCAGCATTATGATAATATAGAGCAACAAATTGCTATAATATAACAAGATATGCAGAAAAAAACATGTTATAATAAATCAATATATAGCATATTGGATGTGCAAATCGCAATAACCCAACATCAAAAAAGGAGCTACAAAATGCGATTCAAAGAATTGACCATTGCGAGTCCGGAAAAACTGATCTTTGGTTCAGCGCCCAACCCGGTACAAACCCGTCGGGGATTACTGATTGGCGGCGGAAAGGTTTATCCTGAACTGAATTTTACTGTTCCGGAAGACACCGTTATAAACAGAGAAACCTTACCCAAATTAAAACGAGACTACCGTGACGCGGTAGAAGGAGTGCTTAAACGTGCCGTCCACCTGGAGTCTGAAGGGTTGGTTATTGAGTTTGAAACACTGCTGGAGATGACGGTCGACCCCTACATTGGAGTTGAACTGGTAAAAACCATGAATGAAGTCTGTGAGAGGTTTTTTGAAAAATATGGACTTAAAAGCGAAATACGTCTTACTCCCAATGACACCCGCGACTTTGATCGTCCTCCGCTCATGAGAAGCGGCAGCTATCTTGAGGGTATGTTTGAATTATTTGAGAATGGGGCAATTGCCGGCGGCGATCTTCTTTCCATCGAAAGCACTGGAGGGAAAGAGGTCTGTGATGACGCACTCATGAATTGCGACATTAAGCGGGTGGTCTTTGCGCTTTCCGTGTTGGGCGTTCGCGATATGCAGTTTCTCTGGAAAAACATTGTTGCTATCGCAAAAAATAAGAACAAGATAGCAGCCGGGGATACTGCCTGTGGTTTCAGTAATACCGCTATGGTTCTGGCTGAAAAGCAATATATTCCCAGAATATTTGCTGCCATTGTGCGGATTATAAGCACAGTGCGGAGTCTCGTTGCCGTGGAACAGGGTGCGACAGGTCCATTCAAGGACTGTGCCTATGAAGGAGTTTTCATCAAGGCGATTTCAGGCATTCCCATCGCAATGGAAGGGAAAACCGCCGCGTGTGCTCATCTAAGTCCGGTCGGCAATATTGCCGCCGCCTGCGCCGATTTGTGGAGCAATGAATCAATTCAAAACATAAAACTGCTTGCCGCTATGTCTCCGGTCGTTTGCTTTGAGCAACTCGAATATGATACCCGACTAATGAACACCGCCACCCGGGAAGGCGGTGCCGAAAAGCTTCAGGAATGGTTGGTGAAATCAGATATTTATCATGATCCACAAGCGTTTATTCTTGCGCCTGACAATGTTATCGCCATTGCCGGCGAAATGGTCAAGGGGAAAAACTATATTGATGCTTCAATCAGAGGCGGCATGAAAGGATTGGAACTCATTGAGGAGAGTATAAAAAGCGGAAAATTAACTTCATGTGAGCGAGAAAATGTCTGGATTGAAACAATAAGAAATGATCTTGCCGCCATACCCCCGGATGAGGGCAAGTTTGTGGCAATGATTCAGCCACATCTTGAAGCATCCCAAGTGAAGCTCGAAGAATATGGGCTCTAATTTGGTTCGGGGTCAATACTACACAGCTCGGAGGCGCTGGCACGCCTTGCTT
>JAGYNC010000229.1 GCA_018400135.1 Victivallaceae bacterium | reverse complement strand
AAGAGCAGGAAAAGGAGTGTGGAGTTACACCCAAGCCAGAAATCCTCTACCTGTCTGACGGGGGCCGCAGGCAGGTAACCGAAAAACGATGAAAATGTAAAACATCAAGACGGGAAAAGTAATAAGGGAGAATGCCGGATTTTTATTGTTCGAAAACTATAGCTTTATGGTATGACTCGAAAAGATTGAGGACCCCGGAAGCGTCCAGTTTGCGCTGTTTTCCCGGAATCGGATTAGTTAGTGCCCCAATCTGTTTCTGAAGGATATCCACTGTAGCGTTATCCATGCCGCCGGCTAGGAGAAGCTTTCGGTCAATGCCGGAAGTGGAACGGAGGATATTCACCACGTTATCCGGGGATGGTTTTACCGGCATAACGCCATAAAGGAAGACGGCGCAGGCCGTAGTTACTGCCCCTGCGGGGCAGGTTCCCCCGCTACTACTGGCATAATATGACGGAGCAATGAAATTGATAACTTCACTGTCGGTCGAATTGCGCTCGGAAGGAGTAAGGATGCCGTGTTTTAAATCCCTGTACGCCAAGGGAACAGCTAGGATGAGATGGTCAATACTATCCGCTTCCCATGGTTTACAACCGCTTCCCTGCGGTGGTTCACTAGTTGGTCTGCCGCCGCTTTCCACATAGGGGGAGATGAAGAGCGCAGCGGACGAATCCCTAATTGCCTGAGTTATTTTTTGAGCTCCTTCTCCCCAAAACGACTGATAAAAACACACCACATCGCAAATTTTGCCAGCTTCGCGGAAATCTTCCGCAATTTTCCTTAGCGACTTTCCTGGCTGCCAAATATGAATATCAACACCAATTTTCAAGGCTGAAGTAAGTGCCATAATTACATTCAATTGTCCTGTATCGTGAGTGGATTTTACGACTGACCGACAGTTGTGAAAAGTGATTGTATTGTCATTACACTGGAAGTTTTTTAAAAATTCTTTTGAAACCCCGCCTTGCCCGACAACGCCAAGACTTACCCGGCGTTGCTTGGGAGCGTTTCGCAAAACCGCAAGCTTATCAGCATTATTGACTCCCAGCATCTTCAATTCCCACATTGCTCCGGCAACAGGCGTTTCGGCGCAGACCGTAAATATACCAAATAGGCTCATAGCCGTAATAATAGCTACTCGAAGACTACCGAATAAAGTTATGATTTTTCTTTCTATCATGGTTATTTTCCAATTTAAGGTTAACTTCTTATATAAAAATTTTATGAGAACTTTATTCTCCTATATTTTGTCATAAAATACTTTTTACTTTTTGGCTATGCGTCAACTGAGTTCTATAGGTTGAAATGTTTGTCATACCATTAACGGATTCTTTCGTGTGAATGCCTAGAATTCCTTAAAATCATATTCTGCGGCTAAAACATATTTCAAGGCATGTTTATACTAACATATTACAAATTAAGGTGGGCGGACTCTTACCAGCGAATTGCAAAGCACGGCGGCACATTTACTCGGCAATTGCCGTAACTTCCAATTCGACCAGTGCTCCTGCCGGAAGACCGACTTGCACTGTGGTGCGCACTGGCAGCGGCTCATGTGTGAAGTGGCGGTTATAGATGTCATTGAATATCGGGTAATCTTTTAGTTGCGCCAAGAACGCGACCACCCTCACCACGTGTCGCAAATCCAATCCATCGGCCGCTAAGACGGCACGGATATTTTCAAAAACGCGTTCGGTCTGCTCCTGAATGTTGCCGGTGACAAGCATTTTTCCTCCGGGTTCAAGCGCAATCATACCCTGAACGTAAAGTGTATTTCCAACGCGAATACCTTGTGAATAACGGGCTAGCGATGCCGGTGCCTGATCTGTCCTGATTTGTTTCTTCCGCATGTTCTGATTCCTTCCGTTTGTTTTTTTAATCTTTTGCGATCGCGTTCAGTACCGGTCAGTATTACTTCCCCTCCATTTGCCTTGACATATTGTAAACAGAAAAGCCCCATTGGGCCGGGTCCGCTAATCAACACCCGATCGCCGGCATTTCTCGTAGTTCCATATTGTCTTCGCCCTCCGCATATTTCACCAAGGCTTGCATGATGTTTTCTCCCTTTTTAATTTTAGACCAAATACGTTTTTTCACGCTCGATGGCAATATGAACAACTAATTTCCGACATGAAAAATTCAGCCGATTTTTTATTGACATCTTCCGGGAGAATGTATCAATTTTAAATTTCGCCCATGAGCAACGGCGATTCCAGCAACATCTGAATTCAAGTTGTAAAGCGAAATGCCTCGGTCAATTGTTGCAGCCAAAACGGTTTCCATATCGTTGTATTCCGGCTGCGACATATTAAAACCATAATAGCCCGCACCAATGTCCGGGAGAATACTGACAAAATGGTCGACTTTCCCACAGGAATGAATGATTCCACCGTAACGATTGATTAGTCTTTTGTCGCAGGGCAACATAAATTTCCGATAATCATCCGGTGAAAAATTCATGCAGGAATCCAGGCTGATTCGGATTTTTCCCTTATGCATCCAGCCATAATGGAAGTTATATTGTTCGAAAGCCGGGGAAAAAGAAAAATATCTGTCTGTCATCGCGATGTAAACTTCGGTAACATACGCAAGCGCTTCGCAGACGAATTCAGGATCATCGTAGAATGCCAGAAAAATTTCAGAACCACACAGTACTTCGCAGATGTCAAGAACCCCCTGAAAATCCGGATGATATATCTTGACCGACTTTTGCAGTTTTGGATAATCAGACAAAATTTGCTTGAAGTAAGAGACGCATTCAAAAACCATCTTCCCCTGGCTTGACTCCAAATCCGGCAAGCCTTTTGTCATCAGTGCTTTCAGCCCGGAAATTCCGCCCGAAATCGGCAACGCTCCTGGAAGTGTATTGCATTCCCGTTCCATCAAATTAAGTTGGCAGCCCATGATCGTCGGCAGAATATTGCAGCCATAGTTGGCTCGAATCATTGGGATGTTGCCCTTGGTACTGCAAATCAGCGTATTCACTTCACACAATTGTCCGAGCAGCATCATTTCGAAAGTCGGATCAAGTATTGCGTCATTGACATTGACTTTCGGCCAATCCAGTTTTCCGGCTGGAACCGGGTTGCGCACCGGAACAAATATGTTTTCGTTACCGCGATGTTCGACAAAACCTTTCCATAAATTAAGCAGCCGCTGTTCTTCGATAAGGTCGATCCGGTTTTCAATATCTTCAAGATAATGTCTTATTTTCATTCGTTATCGTTCCCCGGTACTGGATTATGATGTCTTCCCGAATTCAATCATCGCATCCGCAGTCTGAAGCTTACTTAAGCCGACGAGAGCTTGGTCAGGATCAGTTTCCCTTTAGCTGCGGGATCGTAAATACCCAGATTCAAGCGTATTTTCAGCGGTTCAAATGTCTCCCAGCCGATATATTCGGGGTCGGGATGATTGGGATCAATCGTACCGCTGACAATATTGAAGCCAACGGTGTCGCCGGAGGGAGCTACCGGAATTTTCACCTGTTTTCTGAACGCGATTTTCCGAGGCGGAAAAAACGGTTTTTCCTCGACAAAAACTGTAAATTCATTGTCTTCCGGGTCATCTGCGAAAATTTGCAGTTTGCCTTCGGCATAATCGGCACTCCAGAAAAAATTTCCGCTTTTTTCCTGTTTTCCACTGTTGCAGACATAAGTTTTGACTTTCCCCTCCACAAATGGGTTCTGCTTTTGCTCCATCCTCGCTTTAACTGCCGGAAAATCTTTTCCCAGGAGATTATGCAGCTGTTCAATTCGCCATTGCAATTTAGCCGGAAAGAATTTATAGCCCTCCCCCTCGGAGTGAAAACCGAATCTCGAATCGGTACTGCAAAGCTCGATCATGCGGTCGGAACGGCCAATTTCGCCGTGGACGATATCTTCCATCCGGGACAGAGCGTCGTTCCAGGAGTCGGAATCGGAACTTAAAAATATCTCACGTAAACTGTAAAACTGTAGAATATTGTATCCCGACTCGATCAGAATCCCTATCGCCTCGACGAGGCTGATGTCCTTCAACCGTTCCGGATTGTCGGAAAAC
>JAGYNC010000228.1 GCA_018400135.1 Victivallaceae bacterium | reverse complement strand
TGAACGATGCGTTGCCGGCGGCACCGCCGGTAACAATAATGCGCTGAAATGTTTCATTTTGCCAAGCCGAATGCAGCTTCATGCTCAAAGCCTGTGACTCCATAATCGCCCGGATATTTTCCGCAATGAAGGAGGCGGCAAAGTCGAAGTTGTAAACCACGCGCGGCTCCAGCACCGCCTGCGTTTGTGATGTGGTGACTGGGAGCAGGCGCCGCGCCGATTCCGGCGCGGTGAATTCAGTAATTTTCATAAGAAAAATCTCCTTTTTCGAGTTTTATATTTGTAATTTCTCTAACTTAGTTTATGTTCTTAGAGGTTTTGTAAGGAATGTTGATATGACTAAATACGAAAAACAACTAAAGCCCTGGCTTGAAGGAAACCGGCCATTTACGGCTTCTGAGATACGAGATGCCGGGATACCAGCTCAAATTCTGGTAGACTTGTGTGCTCAGGGAAAAATTGAACGTCTGTATCGCGGGATTTATCTTCCCAGCCAGGCAAGCCCGGCGGCAGAACTTTCCGAACAGGTGGTTTCCCTGAAAATGCCTGACGGAGTTCTTTGCCTGCTTACTGCTTTGCGTTTCTACAATTTTACCACTCAACTTCCGCATGAGGTATGGATAACGGTGAAACTAGGAAGCTGGGTTCCAAAGACAAATATTCCGGCAATCCGCGTGGTGACACAATCGGGTGCGTCTTATGATCATGGTATTGAGGAACATGTCGTTGGCGGCGTGACGCTGAAAGTCTATTCCGTGGCAAAAACAGTCGCAGACTGCTTTAAATTCCGAAATAAAATCGGCATTGACGTTGCACTGGAAGCTCTTCATGACGGTCTACGTCAAGAACTTTTTACCGCTGATGAGATATCTCGGGCGGCAAAAGCATGCCGGGTTTACAAGGTGATGTACCCATATCTGGAGACCGTCTACGCATGAGTAATCCTAATCCCACAAATTTTGCCGCGTCGACAGAGGCAAAACTAAAGAATTTCTGTAAACAACAAAACGTTGACTATAAATTTGCTTTGATTCGCTATGCAACTGAGCGTTTTTTATATCGTCTGAGCGTTTCAGAATATGCCCATCAATTTGTTCTCAAAGGCGGGAACCTTTTTATTATCTGGCAACAAGGGCAAAATTTCCGACCAACGATTGATTCTGACTTTCTGTATTTTGGCCAAGCCGACGAAACACACCTGCACGAAATATTTACGTCCCTGTGTGAAACACCGGTTGACGAAAAGGCTGGATTGCGCTTTGATGCGAATACAATCAGAATTTCCGCAATACGCCAAACCGCGAAATATGTAGGAACGCGAATTCTACTGGCGGCATTCCTCGGAAATGCTCAAATTTATTTGCAGTTTGATATTTGTGTTGGCGATGCCATCACTCCATCTCCTGAATATGCCGAATTCCCAGTTCTACTCGATGGTTCCTCTCCTCGCTTACGCATCTATCCCAAGGAAACCGCAATATCTGAAAAGTTTGAGGCCATGACAACCAAAGGCAGTCAAAATAGCCGCATGAAAGATTTCTATGACATTTGGTTGTTGACTGAGCTGTTTCATTTTGACTTAGTTACTCTGCGAAAAGCCGTTCACAATACATTCTCCCGGCATAAACTTACTTTACCGGATTCAACGCCTGAATGTTTCACCAATGATTTCTGCCATAACCCGATAAAGCAAACGCAGTGGAAAGCATTTTGCCGGAAAAATAATATTTCACAACTTCCGGAAAGTTTTGAATCGGCGATTTTTAGAATCAAAGATTTTTTGGAACCGACATACTTGCCGCCAGTATCGCCGCTAGAAAAATGGCATGCCGGGCAAGGGTGGCAATAGAAAAATCTCCTTCTTTTGATAGCTTTGGTAATACAATTAGTGTCTGAACGAAAAAGGGCTTTTCTTCGGCACTAAATAGTTTCTTGAATTTCGGCGCGGGGCTCCAGTTCGGCGTACTCCGCGAGCATCCGTTGGTAAAGATCAGCATTTGTCGGATCAGGTGTCAACCGTTCATTATGACCACAAAAAGTCACAGTCAACGCATCGAAACTAATTTGTTCGACAACGTTCGCGGCGCGTATCGCGGCACCGAGTCCGGCTGAATTACCAACGCCGATGGTGGCGATTTCGGCTTGAAAAACGTCTGCCAGAATACGTTTGAACGATGCGTTTCCTGCAGCGCCGCCGGTAACAATGATGCGCTGAAAGGATTCATCCTGCCACGCCGAATGCAGTTTCATGCTCAAAGCCTGTGACTCCATAATCGCCCGGATTCTTTCCGCAGCCGAGACGGCGGCAAAGTCGAAGTTGCAAACCACGCGCGGCTCCAGCACCAACGGCGTACTCTCCGGCTCAAAGTATGGCAACAACAATTTACCGTGATTGCCGGGTAGCGTCTGTTCGCTGACAGTGCGGTCGAGGGATTTCCAGTCGCTATCGCATTCTCTTCTGATTTTCTCCCGGGCCAGCGAACCGTTGGTAAAACAGATCAGACTCATAAAGCCGCCAGCCGGATTGCCGAACACATGACCGCATCCGGACGGATCGGTTTTGAACTTGCTCATCGCGGCGAAGAAGGTATCGCTGGTGCCAAGACTGATAACCGCTACCCCAGGCGAGCCGCCGCCAACGCCAATCAAACTGCTGGGATTGTCGCCAGACCAGACAACAACCGGGATGCCGGATTTAAATCTGTACTTGGCGAAGTACGGGTGAAGTGTTCCCGCCTGCGTTTGTGATGTGACAACTGGCGGCAGGCGCCGCACCAGTTCCGGTGCTGTGAATGCAGTAATTTCCTCATCCCAACGCAAGGTTTTTAAGTTGAGCAAGTTCATCCCGGCGCCATCGCCATAATCGATCGGCGCGGATTCCCCGATCAAGACCGAACAGAGAAATGAACTGACCAGATGAATTACGGCGGTACGCGCGTAACTTTCCGGCTCAGTTACGGCAAAACGGCGGATTTGCGGGCCGGCAAAACGTTCCACCGCCGGACTGCCGGTGTCTTCCTGCAGCCGGTTGCCGAAACGCGCCTCGAGTTCCCGGCATTCCGTGGTTGTTGAACGATCCATCCAGATCGGCGATACTGTACGGCTAAAAGTAGGCTGCAACTGTTCAGACAACGTGCTTTCGCTATTTAAGTTGCGAAGACGATGAACAAATTCGCTGTTCAAATAGACTGTCCCGTGCTGTTGTCCAGAACCAGAAATCCCGGCAATCTGCTCCATCGGCACACCTTCTTTGCGCATCCGGGCAAACAACAACTCCAGCGCGTCCAGCCACATCAGCGGATTGGCTTGTTTCACCAACGGATTTGCGTCGGGAATAAAACCGTCCGGAGCCGCGTATTGCGGCAAATCCATTCCAAAATTGACGGCGTAGCTACCGACAAACCTACTGGTGTCGGTATCGATCAGTTCCGCCTTCATTCCTTGCGTGCTGGCATCAATGCCAAGATATAATCCCATGATTTTATTGCTCCTTGGTGAAATTTTACAAATATATCGTTAAAAACGACATGTGCTATTATTTAAAAGGTAGATTTCCGACTCTTCTAATTGATCATTGGATATTCCGTGTTGGATATTCAAGTCTCAGGTCGGTCGTATTTTCCGTGCCATCGGCGCGGCGGAGGGTCGCGCTCCTGCGCGACCGTAAAGTAGTCGCAGGTGTAGCCCTACGCCGCGACTCTCCCTTATGCACCGTTTTGCGGCAAGTTTTTTAATGGATGTATTTTCCCGCTCATGCCTCGGACGATATTCATATCGCCCATCGGCCTGAATAAAAAAATCCAAACCATAATTTAACTTGTCTAACCCGATATTTTCAGTTTTACAGAGCACTGGATATGGCACTACTTTTCAGGCTGCCACGGAGGACAGCCCTCCACCGGCCTCTGGCCGGTATCCTTGCCGCGCCGATGACGCGGCGGAGGGTCGTGCTCCTGCGCGACCTGGTATTCTATCGCTGTCGTTGTCAGAGGTTGCACATCTGCCGGATGCTGGCCAGATCAGCCGCGGTCTGTGACATTTCCGGCGAC
>JAGYNC010000227.1 GCA_018400135.1 Victivallaceae bacterium | reverse complement strand
AAAAAATCCAACGTCAACCGACTGCGTCGATAACTGAACACATCCCTGACTTTGGCATTCAACCACTGAAAAAGCGGCTGAGTGAGCTGATACTTTATCACGGTTTTTTCTTCTCTTGAATTCCAGCGCTCCAATATGGTTGATTCGTAACGTTGACTCAGTTCATTGACGATGTCGCGATGAAAAGCCAGATTGTTGAAAGTGTAGGTGCCGTTTCCAACAGTTGAGACATTGTGAATATCGCCCGATCTGATGAAAAACAACTCTTTCTCGCCGATAATCGAGGTTGCCCCGTTGATTTCGTGATTGGCGTGTCCATCTATGCCCCAGAAGAGTTCAACGAAATCGTGAGAATGCATTCTGGTGGAAACCCCTTTGACAAATCGATGACACGCGATATGACTGATGGTTTCAGCACTCTCTATTTCACTCCAACGCATTGCAAATAGCTTATTTTTTGTCATAATATCATTATAGAGCAGTTTTTGTAAAAAATCAAGGAAGATTTTTCAGTTTTTAGGGTGTATTCTGGATCCATGAAAAATTCAGTTTTCAAATCATAACCATAACTTGGAGTTACTTGTCTTGAGTGTTATAAAACTAAAAAACTCAAATGCCGAACTTTTTATTTCCAAGACAAATGGGATAATACAAGGTTTGTGTTTTGACGGAACAACAGCATTAGTCGCCGGACAAGAGTTGTTTTCATTCGGACTTAGAGATAAGAGTGGCAATCTGCATATCCATTACGGAACCGGATTTGCCGATTTTGACTATCGCATCTGGCGCAACAACTGTCAATTATGTTATGGCGGCGGAGCTTTACCGGGAGTGGAATTCCGAATGAGAATTGAGTCCAAAGAAAAAGTTTTCCTGTTTTTTCCTGAACTCAGTGGGGTTTCAGATGATTTTATTCTGGAATGGATTGATGCGCCACAGTTATTCATCCCCAAAGACGGGAAGCTTTTCTGGCCGCGTACCGAAGGAATCCTCATTGATGATTTTGATCTGCGCGAACGTACCGTGCCATATCATCCGCTGGGATTTGCCGAAGGTTCTCCGGGCGGACGCTATCCGGGAAATTGTCAGATGCAGTTTCTTGCCCATTATCACAACGAAAGGGGTATTTATTTTGCCGCCCATGATTTTGACCATACTCCTAAAGCAGTTGAATTTGCTCCAGCCGGGGATAAGATGCGAAGATTGAGCCTCCAGACTTTCTGCGGTGGGGCTATGCCATATTATTCTAGGTTCCCCTATGTTTTGTCGGCATATTCCGGAGATTGGCGCGATGCCTGTGCTATTTATCGCGAATACGTAGCCGCAGATCCGGCCTTGCCTCCGAAAGGTTTTCGACCAGACTTAGTAAAGGAATCTCCGGTGGTACTGATATATCCGGTGCAGGGACGCGGGCTTGATCGTGGCGCAATGGCTGACAATGAATATTTCCCCTATATAGAAGCGTTGCCGGCTATATTAAATCTTGCAGGGAAAATCGACAGTAAGGTTCTTGCATTGTTGATGCACTGGGAGGGCACGGCGCCTTGGGCACCGCCATATGTGTGGCCGCCGCTCGGCGGTGAAAAAGGTCTCCTTCATTATCGGGACGAGCTTCACAATAACGGACATTACCTGGGGGTCTACTGTTCAGGAACAGCATGGACGCAGAAGAGCTCCATCAACTCTTATTCCCGCGAAGCAGAGTGTGAAAAAGAAAACTGGTATGACGATATGATTCGTGGTCCCAAGGGAGAAATCAACGCTTACAGTTGCAATGGAGAAACTCGGCAACGAATAGGATTTGATCTTTGCCTGTTCCGTGATCGCTCCCGCAGGACAATTATAGAGGAAATTGAAAAACTGGCCGGTGCGGGGTTGGATTACGTTCAATTTTTCGATCAGAATATCGGGGGAGAATTCAACCCGTGTTATTCCCGTGAGCACGGACATCCGCCAGCACCCGGACTATGGCAAACGGAAACCATGAAAAGTCTACTCGCCGCAAGCGCCGCGTCTGGTGTATTGCTGGGCTGTGAAGCTGCCGCTGCGGACTGTTTTATTTCTGAACTGCCACTCAATGATTTGCGCAATAATTTCAGTTGGTGGTTCGGCCTTCCGGTACCGGGATATGCCTTTGTATTCCACGAGTATGCCAATAATTTCATGGGCAATCAATGCGGCGTTGGCGTATTGTTTGATCTGCTGGCATCGCCGGAGAATATCCTTTATCGCCTTGCCTATTCCTTTAATGCCGGTGACATGTTATCCTTGGTGCTTAAAGACCATGGACATATTCACTGGGGGTGGACGCTGGCATGGGACTTTCCGGAACCCGATCAGGATAAAATAATCAAGCTGGTTCGCAATCTCAACCGATTCCGCCGGAATTTCATGGGATTCATGCAGACGGGCAGAATGGAACGGTCTTTGTTGCGGGTCTCCGGCGGCCGAAGCATACGATTGAAAATGCATGCAGGCCGAGTTTGCGAAGTCCCTGGATTCTTTCATAACAGTTGGAGCGATTCCGGCAGAAGGATTGAGGTTTTTACCAATTATCTGCCAGTAACACAGAAGCTCTATTGTACATTGCCTCAGGATGTTGTCGCAAGGACAGGCAATTCGCCCTGCAAGGAGAATTTCGAATTGTCCTTGCCGCCGCTGACAGCTGTTGCCGTCGAAATATATTTTGACCCCCAAACCAAGCTATGATTGAGCAAAGGAAAATATGAGTACAACGACGTTCGCTTTGTTGCCTGGAAAAATTACCGCTCCGGCCTCTGTAGCCGGAGAGTCACGGCGTTTTCAAGGAATCCCTGGAGTAGAGGTACTTGACGGGGAAAAAATATTTGTCTGCTATTATGCCGGCAATGAACCAGGCGAAGGGCCGGGCAATTATGTGGTTCTAACCGTCAGCGATGATACCGGGTCAAGTTGGCGGGAAGTATTAAACGTTATGCCGCCAGACTCAGGCAGCCGGATTTACGATCCGGTGGTTTGGCTTGACCCGGGCAAGCGCCTTTGGTTGTTCTGGTCACAATGCCGTAGCACAAAGATAGCGGATTGTTTCGACGGACGAGCAGGGGTCTGGAGCATATTCTGCGATTCGCCCGGACAACCCACTCTCGAGTGGAGTCAACCACGCCGGATTGCCGAGGGAGTAATGATGAACAAACCTACGGTGTTGCAGAGTGGCGAATGGGTATTGCCGGTAGCGCTATGGTCGCTTTATCCGGAAAAACTGCCTCCCGAATTAGCTTTTGCCGCCCGCTCCAATTTGCTGTTTTCCGCCGACAATGGAAAAAGTTTCAAACTAAAAATAGGCCCGGATATACCACAGCGTTCATTTGATGAACACGTCATTATTGAACGTCGCGACGGTTCCCTTTGGCTGCTGGCACGCACCCAATACGGCATTGGATGCAGTACAAGCACCGATTCAGGCGATTCATGGTCGTTGCCCAAAGATTCGGGTCTTGGCGGTTCCGATTCCCGTTTTGCCATGCGCCGTTTGAGGTCCGGAAGACTTTGCCTGGTCAATCATCAGGTGCCGCAGCGGCTTCCCGCTGAAAATGTCAAAGGCATGTTTGCCAGAGAAAAACTCACCGTGTGGTTATCCGATGACGATGGTCAAAGTTGGTATGGCAGACTGTTGCTCGACAGCCGTACCAATGTCTCATATCCGGACATTGCCGAATGCGGTGACGGTTTTATTTATGCTGTTTACGATCACGAGCGAACATCGCGCGGACAAATTCTGTTGTCTCGTTTTACCGAGCAGGACATCGTTGCCGGTGAATTGATTACCCCCGGGGCGTTGAAAAAAATCACGGTCAGTGCTCTGTACGGATACTGTTCGCAACAGAAAAAGTCAAGGTGCCCTGAATTTTTAAACCAACCCAAAAAGGGGGATTGCGCGATCAAAATAAAAGATGATTGTCGTGCACAAATTTCTCGCCAAACGGTCAATTTCTAACATCAGGAGTACAAAAAAATGAAGAAGTTGGTGTAGATGAGTTTTTTTAAAAGGATTCAGTAATTTGACTACAAAAGGAGAAATGAAAAATGAGTGCGCC
>JAGYNC010000226.1 GCA_018400135.1 Victivallaceae bacterium | reverse complement strand
TGAGACGGCGAGAAAAAGTAAGGCGTGCCAGCGCCTCCGAGCTGTGTAGTATTGACCCCGCGCCAAAGGAAAGAGTGGGATATTACCATAGAAAATCATTTATTCACAAAAATTCGCATATTAACGATGAATTTTCAACCGGAGAGAGTATATTTTTATTTTATCTCTTAAAATTTGCAATGCCTCTCTCAAGCCCGATTCGAAAAAGAGCGAGGGGTTACTAAAATTTTTTCAAGATTCGAATTTCTGTATAAGGTAAGACTTGCCTTTTAAAATCAACTGAAGAGTAAATGTAGGTGGTACGCGGGGCGGGACTCGAACCCGCACCTCGAAAGACCAGATCCTAAATCTGGCGCGTCTGCCAATTCCGCCACCCGCGCGTATTGTTAAAGCTTAAAAAATACACTATTGTTTGGCAAAAGCAAAATTATGATAGACAATAAACAGGAAGAAAGACGCGTTGTAGAGCGTGCCCTGCTTGTTGGGGTTTACAATATTGAATTGCCGCTCTCAGATGCGCGTGAACATCTTGATGAGTTGGAAGAGCTGGTATCTAACCTGGATATTCAGGTGGTGGATAAACTGCTGGTACCACTGAAATCGATTCACCCACGTTATTTCATCGGCTCCGGTAAATCCAGTGAAATTGTTTCTTCTTTGGTTGAACTTGAGTCAGATTGCATTGTTTTTGACGCAGAACTAACTCCGTCACAACAACGCAACTGGGAACGCCTATCGCGTGTTTGTGTTATTGATCGCCAGGAAGTGATTTTGGAGATATTTGCCGGACGAGCATCCACCCGCGAGGCAGTGTTGCAAGTGGAATTGGCTCAACTTCAGTATTCATTACCACGTCTAACCCGGGCCTGGACTCATCTTTCGAGGCAGCGTGGCGGAGCCAAGGGCACACGGGGCGAGGGCGAAAAACAAATCGAGGCGGACCGCCGCATGCTGAAAAATCGCATTACCACGGTAAAAAAGGAACTCAAGGTCGTACAACGTCAGCGTGCTACTCAACGGCAAGGACGGATGCGTAAGGAATTTCCCCATGCGGCAATAGTCGGATACACCAATGCGGGTAAATCATCATTGTTAAACAAACTCACCGGCGCTAATGCCTTAGTGGCTGATAAACTATTCGCGACGCTTGATCCAACAACCAGAAAAATTATTCTGCCCAACAATCAGGAACTGTTGCTTACCGATACGGTTGGCTTCGTCCGCAAGTTGCCACACGATCTGATAGAGGCATTTAAATCAACACTGGAAGAGGCGGTTTTTGCTGATTTTTTGTTACTTGTGCTTGACGTTAGCAGTCCCCACGTTGAAGAACACTGGGAAACAACATTGACGGTACTGAAAGAACTAAAAGCCGATAAAAAAGAAATTATTGTTGTCTTCAACAAAATTGATTTGCAACCTGATCCGGCTATTCTTGCCAGAGCGCGGAAATTGTTTGAATCAGGCATTTTTATCTCTGTGTCAACCGGACAGGGTTTGAACGAGTTGTGTACCCGATTGATGTTGGAGATAGGGGCTGACACCAGAATTGTGCACTTAAGGCTCCCGCCATGTCGACATGATTTGGTAGCGCTGGCACATCAGAAAGGCATGGTGCTTGACTCCAACTACGAAGACAATGGTAATGCCCTGCTGACAATCAGTATAAAAAATGACTTGGCTGCAAGCTTTATGGATTTTACGGTATAGTTGTTCTATATTACCACTTTACATACGAGGACGTTAGCGTCTGTATGACGGACGGCGAATCGGATTCCCTCGCATCTCTTTACGCTTCTCGCGGGGGCTCCGGGATATGCCGTCGCCGGACAAAAACATTTAAAACGGAGCCTTTCTAATGAAAAGACGATTATTGTCGCTGGCTATCTGTCTTGTTGTTGCCTTGACGTCCCTGATTGTCAGCGCCGGCAGCGAGGATTTTTCACCATGGGAAGCATGGCGCGAGGGGTTTAGTTTTTTCGAGAAGGGCGGCCGCGAGAAAGAGAAGGGTAATCGTGCTACAGCATTGCAACTCTACAAGCAAGCGCGTGATCGTTATCTCAGTGTCCGTAATGCCCGTCCCGAGTGGAACCAAAAAATTATCGGGAATCGTATTCAGATGTGCGACTCGGAAATCGCGGCGTTGGAAAAACTAGCAGAGACCTCCCGCGGATTTCCGTCTTCATCCGGCCCTGCAGCCACCAGGCGTGATTCAGAGGAATCAACCGCACTCAGAGAAGAGTTGGCAAAATACAAAAAAAAACTGTTTGTCGCGTTGGTGGAAATCGACGACCAGCGCCGCAGTCTTCAACGCGCCAATGCGAATGTGCGTCAAACTGAAGACCTAATGCGCGAAAAGCGTGTCATTGAGGAGAAATTGCGCACTCTCCAACAGCAATATAATCAATTGGAAAATAAACTTTCTCAACCTGATGCCGAAAGGGGCAGACTTGAAAATCGCTTAGTTGAAGAAAAGATGAAGGCTGATCTGCTCGCCAGAAAAATGAAGATGATGCAGGATCAGAAAGACGAGCAACGCCGGGAATTGGCCGAACTTTATCGTTCTCGCACCGCTTTGGAGATAAAGGAAAAGGAATACAAGGCACGAATTCAAAAGCTGGAACGTGACAACATTACGCTTGAAAAACATGGGGCTACCGTTCAGGAACAGCAGCGCGAACTACAGGATAAAATTACCCGGCTCAATTCCCGGGATCAACAACGTCTCGACAATGCGAAAATATATAAGCAGGAAATTGCCAAGTTGAATCAATGGGTCGATGAGTTGCGTAAAGAAGGCGGTGATCAAAGTCGTTTAACTCAAGAGGCTTTTGACGAGAATAAGCAACTCAATAAACGGCAATCCGAATTGCTTGAAGAGAATCAAAGATTTAAGGAACAAATCGAAATATTACAGAATAATTTACGGGCAAGCAACATCAATACCGTGCAAATCACCAATACGCTGGCTCGCATAAATGAACAGAAAGGTTTGCTTGAACAGCAATATAAACTGCTACAGGAAGATTTCCGGCAAATAAAAAACAGCGCCGAAAACAATCAGGGCGAACTTGACAATCTCCGCAAACAGAACCGTAGACTGGAAAATGATCTGAAGACGTTTGCTGAAAAATATGAAATTGCCAAAAAACGCCTGGCCGATCGTTCCGCTTCAGAATATCAGAACATACTAACCCTCAATCGTCGCAATCAACAGTTAACGGAAGACTTGACTCAACAAAATATCAATTTGGAAAAACTGCAATCTACGCTTGAAGCAACTGAAAAAAATCGACAAATTTTGGAATTACAGCTTACCAAATCACAGAATGAGAATCGTCAACTCAGCGCAAATCAAAAAATCATGGAGCTGGAAAAGGATAAAATCAAAAATATCGAACAGGATCTGAAACGTCAACAGGAAATCAACTCACGCCTCCAGTCTCAACTTAATCAGGCCGCGCCGCTGGCAGCAAAATATCAAAAGACATTAAAACAACTCGCAGAACTGACAAATCTAAAAGACGATTATCTGCGTTTACAGCAAACCAATCAGGAGCTCTCTGATAAAAATCGGCGGTTGCAACTGGCTGTAGCCGACATGGAGCGTTTACGCCAGGATCAGGTTGCCGTAAAACAGCAGCTCCTGGAGCTGGAAAGTCTCCGTAAAGCCAATCGTGAACTTACCGAAAATTACCGCAACAACCTTGATAAAAACGATTTGCTCACTGAAAAAAATCGTTCTCTGTCCGAAAAAATCAACACCCTTTCAACTCGAATCACAAATCTGGATAAGGTTCGATACGAATACGAAAAAGTGCAAGGCGAAAAAAAGCGCTTGACTGACATCGTTGCACAACAAACAAGACAACTTGATGAACTGCGGGAAAAATTCAGAGACACCGCTTCCATTGCCGCCGATAATTTCAAGAAGTACGAGAAAAAGGCGCAAGAGGTGCTTGAACTTGTCTCGAAACAAAAAAATCTCGCCGCCCGGAATCAGGAACTAAAGGCAGCCGCAACCCGTAGCCGAGAGTTGCAGGAACAATTGACCGGAAGCGAGAAGCGGTATCAGGAAC
>JAGYNC010000225.1 GCA_018400135.1 Victivallaceae bacterium | reverse complement strand
TGTCCGAGAAGCGCAAACATATCCACTTCATTGGACCAGGCTGGATCAACGTGCGATAGTTCGTGACGCCGATACCTTGTACCGGCGCGTAGGCTTCACTCTAATAGAACTTCTTGTCGTGATTGCGATCATTGCCATCCTGGCTTCGATGCTGCTGCCGGCACTTAGCAATGCGCGGGAAACCGCCAAACGCATGAAGTGCGGTTCCAATCAAAAACAAATCGGGCTCGCGATTGCTTTTTATGCCGATTCTTATGACGATTGGATTATGAGCAGATTTAGTTCCTCATCATACAATATCGTTGATGGCGGAAATGTTTGGCCCTGGAATCGTCTTCTCGCTGAAACATCCGGAGTGTTTGAATACAGTTCGGCAATAGCCGCAAGTGGCAATAGCATTTTACTTTGTCCCTCTGCACAAGGCTACGCTGCTCTTACCAACTATGGGTATAACAACGGACTCCGAGTGCAAGCGATAAATGAAGCTGCGCGAAATCGAGGCGGTTGGCTGGGCAGTTCTGACAGCCAATTCATCAAACTCAGCACCGTAAAACGCGGTTCTTCGGTCTCGTTACTGGGCGAATCTGTTGAAACATCCTATCAAATCGACCCGTCCAATACCACCGAGGCACCCTATCCATTACGAGCTTTTTTCCGGCACAATAACACCATGAATATGCTGTTCGCCGATTTTCACGTGGAAAAGATGAGAGCCGATGAAGTCAGATGCTGGACATCCAATGAAATTCGTTTCAGCAAACCGTGGTTTTAAAGGACAGGTTGAATCATGCGAGCATATTGCAGATCATTAATGGCGGTACTGTCGCTCATCATCATGCTGGCCACCTCTACCTTGCCCGCAGGCGCTTTCCAATGGAAAGATTCAGGCTGGATACCTCACGGAAAATCGGCGGCACAACAGAAATTCCTCCGTCGGGACGTTGAAATAAGATTAATTGATGGTTCCAAAACCGGGTTCAGTTACGTCCACAAGAAGGGCAGACCGACCCGAGACACTAAAACCCGGGCACTTACCCTGGGGTTTCTCACCTATCATAAGAATTGGTCTTCTTACAGTCTCTTTGATCTCACGGTTAATGATGAGAGAAACTTTATCGCAAAGCATATTGTCGAAGTGCCGGAATTCGAATTTCTGGAAAAAGGCATAGAATCATTTGTTCTGCGCCTGCATTTTTCGCTGGGTGAAAAAGGTGAAGTTGTTACAGATATCAGAGCCAACAAAAAAAATGATTACTTTGACCTAAATTTCGATTTTTCCGGGTTGAAGGTCGAAGGTGCGGAAATAGCAGTCAATTTCAATGCCTGGCCCTCACATACGGGAGCGATGAACAGACCACCCATTGAACCCAATCGTATTTATCGCAGCATGGCTGAATTATGGAACAAGCCACGCGGGGTGTTCAAGATACCGTCAGGAGATGATTGGGTTGTTCTTTATGATCAGGAATTCGGCGGAGGCGCCTGCGGGTTATTGTTCAATCCTGAACAGGTTGCCGAGATGACTGTCGCCGGGGCCAATACCGTGATTGTAACCGCCAATCTGAAGCCCGAAGTCGCGAACGCGCGTTTTTTCCTCTGGGAATTCGACAGCAAGGATTACAATCCCGACACCATTTTCAACTACATGAAAGAGAATGATGCCGCGTTGAGGCAGGTAATCGCTACCCAACCCGCCCCGCCGACGCAACAGACAACGCGTCCCGCTTATACCGCGATAGAGAATGCGTCGGCTATCAACCTTGACGGGAAAATGACTGAAGAAGCTTGGGGTAAGGCATCGTGGGCGAAAGATTTTTATGATTTGAAAAGCGGCACTATATCCTCGGAGCAAACGCGATTTAAAGTATTATATGACGACTCGCATCTTTACATCGGCATTGATTGCGATGAACCTGGAATAACCAGGATCATTAACAGCTCTCGCCACGAGCATGACGACGATGCTATTTTCAAGGACGACGGGATAGAGCTTATCATCGGACCGGACAACAGCGTTACCAACTATTTCCACATGGTATTCAACACCGTCGGCGCTCGATGGGACGCGATTTTCTATCCGGAAGAGAGAAAAATAGAAAAGGCATGGAACCCGAAGTGGGAAGTCAAGACATCACTCCGCAAGAATGGTTGGACGGCGGAAGTCAACATTCCGTTCAGCGCACTATTATTGAACGGGAAAACCGACAAGAATTGGCTGTTCAACATCGGCCGCAACAACCGAACCGGGATGAGTGCCGCCACGCATGAGCGATACCAGACCTGGAGTAAGCTTGAACGCTCGTTTCACGAAGTAATGTCTTTCAACTCTCTGACCGGATTCGGCGATCTCTCGCATGTTTACAACGCGGAGCCACGAGGCCAATGGAATCTCCAGACGCGCAAACGAGCGGATAAACTCATTGCCATGGGAGGCGACGGCATTGAAATCGTTTCGCGGGGCAGTGATGATTTCTTCATGTTCTATCCCCATAAGGAGTTGTTCTTTCCCTCTGATAAAACCGTTTTGCGTACTCTTTTTGATTTCCGGGAAACCCGTGCGGACGTGGCTGCGACAATCAAAGGGACAAAAGGTACAGCCGCCCAAAAACATAAAATATCCCATCTTGAATATCATTTTCTGTTGCCGCCGGGAGTCGAGCCTGTCGGAGATTTATTCGCCACTACCATGCAGATTCTTCGCGTGGAAAAAAGAGGAGATCGCCACCTGGTGCTGCTTCCGCAATTGCCGGTTGATCATGGTGAAATGTGGCGGCAAATCCGCTTCGAGCAAGTGCCACTCTTCCTCAGCCACAATCTGCCTGTCGGCAGCCGCCTTCCTCTTGACTGCTGGGTGGAGTATACGGACACCAAGGAAAAGTCCAGCGTAATCAGATCCTACATCAACATTGTTGATTTTCCGGTAGTAGCGACTCCTCAAAAACTGATTGTTGATCCATTCTGGGGATATTACAACGATATTCGCACTTTCCCGAACTATGTCGATACCATGAAACGAGTGGGGTTTACCGGCATCAATATTTTTGCCGGCGATTTATTGAAATGTACCGGCAGATGGAGTTACAACTACGATGACCGGTTTTTTCTGCCTAAGAAAAAATTTCTGCTGGAGTTGGTTGATGAAGCCAGAAAAAAGGAAATGAAAATCTACTTATGGGATAACACCTTTAATGCCATGGGGCTCAGCCCTAAAGCGAAGCGGTGGGGTGAAACCAAGTACAGCGATCCCACTTACCGTGGAGAGCTTTACTGGTTTGACATTAAAAACGTCAACGATGCTTATGAGGTGCTGGGTGGGGCCGATTTGATTTCCATGGACATAGAACAATTCAAATACGTTACCAAAGATAATTTCGGTTATTTTGATGCTTCGCCGGAAGATGCCGCGCGAGTGCGCGCAGAAGCCGCGAAAATGGGAATCAGCATCGAGGAATACTGGTGCGAAATCGGGAATCGTATGTTGACCGACATAAAAAAGGAACTTGAGCAGTCGGATCGCAAAATCAACGGGAGCGGGATTCCACCGATACTGACCTGGAACACCTGTCTCGACCACCAGAATCCGATGGAAGGCATGTTTGACGGACGCAAAATCTACCCCGAACTGAACCAGTATCTCAATCCGCACGGTTACTACGTCGGAGATTCAAGAAAAGTCGGCATGCGTGCTCGACTTCATCGCCGCGAAATGAAGAACAGTGATTTCGTTATGTGCCTGACGACTTCTTACCACATCAACTACACTGTCGACCAGGTTCGCGATCAGCTTCTCGAATCAATTTATAACGGGGCAGGCGGCATTCAATATTGGCCCCAATACCTCGACCAGAACCACTATTTAGGACAACTGCAGGCACTACGGGAAATTGTTCCGTTTGAAGACCTCATTGTCGACGGAGAATGGCGTTGCTTTACCGCCGATGACAATACTCTACAGGTGGTTGGCATGCTCAGCCGCGACGAAGCTGTGTTGCTGTGTTCCGATTACACCGGAAACGAATGCCTGCAACTGTCCAATCCGCTGGGAATTGCAATTGACGTATATGACGCTTCCGCCGGGAAATTGTGGAAAAGAATAAAAAGCAATGAATCTCTGGATTTGCAATGCAGAGACAGAAAAACCAAAGTG
>JAGYNC010000224.1 GCA_018400135.1 Victivallaceae bacterium | reverse complement strand
ATTGCCCGAACGCCTACTTGTTTTACAGTCCCTTTACTTTTTCTCTTTGAATGATTCTTCCCATTCCTGAAGCTTGCGGGTTGCAATATCACGACCACCAATGCCAAAGGCGATTGCCAGGGCAACGGCAACGGCGCCGAACAGCAGTCCGAATGCCATATTGATAATGTCATTGGCAAGACCCATGCGATTGAGAGCCATGGCTCCGGCAAAGACCAAAATGGCTGTACGTGCCAGAATCGCTATTAAGTTGGAATAGCCGATTTTACCTTTAATCAGGTTCGATACCAGGTTGGCCAGGAACAAGCCCAAAGCGAAAATAATCACTCCAAGCAGGACATCACCAACAAATATCATGAATCTGGCTCCGAGGTCAGTTAAGGTATCAAGTCCGAGCTTGTCGAATGCTTCAATAAAGGCGAAGAAGACAATACCCGCAAAAACCAATTTTCCAACGGCTTCAGCAGGCGTCAAGTCGCCGGCTTCAGGGGCCTTCGCGATACCTAATTTAACCGGAAGAGCATTGAAACCAAATCCCGTCAGTAGATTCCGAACCAGTTCTGCTACCAGTTTGCCGACAATCCAAGCAACAATAACAATAGCTGCCGCATAGAGGATATTCGGAGCAGACTGCGCAACTTTGCTCAACATATCACTTAATGGAGCAGAGACGGCATCCACATTTAGTTGTTGCAGAGCGGCAATCAATGCTGGAAGTAAAATGAGAACATAGACAATCGAACCAATAGTTTTGGAAAGATTATATTTGCCGTCAACTGATTTGATCCCGAGTTGCTCTCCGAACTGATCCGCCTTGGCACTGGTTAGAAAATTTACGGTAATTTTCTGCACAACCCTGGCGATAAACCAGCCCACCAGCAGAATAACTGTTGCTCCGATGAGTTGAGGAAGGAATCCCAAAACTTTTTGCAACATGACACTGACAGGCTCCAGCAATCCTTTACTCAGACCGAGAGTTTCCAGAATTAGAGGAATAAAAAGCAGAAAAACCAACCAGTAAACAGCATTACCGATGGTTCTGGTTACGGGGATTGTTTTATCAGTTTGATAGTCAACTTTACCGGCAATGCTTTTATCAAAATCCAACCGCCCCAGAACAACAACAATAACGGTTCGCAGAATAGATGCAATGCCCCACGCGACAAACACCAGAAAGCCGGCGCTTATAAGCTGTGGCACATATTCAAAAATCTGGTTGAGTAGTTTTTTAAATGGTTCGGAAGCATCGCCGAACTGTAAGGCATGAAAGAAAAAGACCAGCGTTATCAGCAATAACAGGTAGTAAACACCTTTTGAAATCCACAACTCCATCCTGAGTTGCTTGGCATCAACATCGTCCTTCGCCAGGTCGGCAAATTTCTTGTTGAGTGAGATTTTTTTCAGTGCAACTGCCAATACTCTGGAGACACTGAGTGCGATTAACCAGCCGATAATTAGAATCAGTAACGCCCACAACATGTAGGGAACTTTCTCGATAATGAGACCGGCTGCTTCATTGAACGATTCCGCGATTCTTTCCATGGTTCCTCCCAATTTTATTGGTTTTTGGTTCACAACTTAAGGAGCGTACAATTAGTACATGCTCCGCACGTCCAACAGTAAGGTACCCTTGTTAAACACTATTTCCAGTGAATGAAAAAATATTTTCAATAATTGTTGTCAGTCCGTAACGCCTCACTCTTTCCTTTGAAGCGGGGTCAATACTACACAGCCTCGTCGTTCCTCCTCGGGTGTCGTAGCCTTGACCCCACCAAAGAGTGAGTGATTACTCAGTCCGGGAATTTTATAATCCGGTATACTGATAAAATCTTACCTGCTATTGGGGACATAAATTTCAATCGAGTTGCGGGCCGGATGATTTTGGAGAGAGTATAACAAAAGAAGGCAAGCCCTGTATCTGAAAATAATCAAGGATCGGTTTTATTGTCGGATCACGCATATTTTCGGCTTGAAATTTGATAAGCACATATTTTTCCAGCGCTGTTTTAACCTGTGGTTCTTTAAATGTGGTAGCTTCCATGTAGACACAGTTTTTGCACCAGGTGGCCCAAAAGTCAATCAAAACAGGTTTATTATCACGAAGCGCGGACTTAAGTCCTTTTGTTAATGCTTCGGTTTGATTGGTTGTTGGCGACAAAGTTTTGTCTTGTTTCGGCAGAAGTGAGTAACCAAGGTGGGCATAATAAATGGCGGCCAGCAAGATGATAATTCCGAAAAATTGTTTTACTCGTACCATCCAGGCCCCGGGTTTTGGCATGATGGCTACTCCCGCGCCAGCAAATGGCCAGGGCAAAGCCATAGCAAAGCCGAGGAGGAAAGGCAACAGTAAGCCGAGATGGTTGCCCTCGGAGTAAATTTTTGCCGAATAAAGCAAAACCGCGATAACCACTGGCGCAACACAAGCGCCGGCCAATAATGCCGCGACTATTCCCATAACGAAAATGGCGATAATTCGGTTTCGCGATGAATTAATAGTTGGCGTACTGGCGTATTTGGAGAAATCTATAAATAATACATCGAACATTGCCAATCCCAGGACAATAAAAACCGTAGCAATAGCAAAGTTGAACCATGGCGATGAGTTAAGGGAACCGAATCTGGAACCCAATAACACCGCAGCCAGGCCGAGTCCTCCGTATGCCAACGCTATACCTGCGCCATAAGCGGCGCCGCGAATAAAACCCTTACGTTTATTGTCGGTTGCGCCACCAGCGCCGATGACGGCCAAATTTATAGGGATCAGGGGGAGAACACAGGGGGTTAAATTTAAGCCGATACCTCCGACTATAATCAAGAGAATGACGAAAACCATGCTTTTGCCGGCGAATGGACTTTGTTCCCAAGCCGTATCGTGCAGAAAAGTGAGAAATTCGCTGGAATTCATTGCTCCGGCAGCTGTTCGACTGATGTTGAATTGTGACAACAAGTTAGATAACTCAGTTTCCGGTTTGCGGGAAACAGTCGGCGGTTTAGTTTGTTGACTTACCGGCGAGCCGTCATCAATCGCAAATGTTTTTGTTTGTGGAGCAAAACATACCGGGGGTGAAGTAGCTGTACGATCACGACATCCCAAATAATCAACGGTTATTGTGATCGGCAGTGGTTGTTCGTCAAGATTATATTGCCAGAGATTTTTTCCCAGGGAATAGATATCAACGTCCCCGAAAATATCATCCTGATGAGTAGTCGTTTCCGGTGTAATTTCCGGGGCTAAAGACTTGCCATTACCATTGGTTACTTTTAATTCTGTGTGTTGTTGATAGAGGTAGTGTCCGGAGGTAACGTCAACTATAATATTCAGTTTGCCGTTATCTTCGGTGTGGTACCAATGGAACGGCTTATCCTGACCAAAGGCAAAATAAGCCGACAACATCAGCAGAAATATCGGTAGGCGTTTTAACAAAAAACTCTCTCCCGCGTGCTGATAGAATCTAGTTTATTTTTTTTCTGACCTGGCAATCAATTCTTTGAGATGACTGATGTATTTTTCCGGGCCGCCGCTCTTGTAGCCTGTGGTAGCAAGTACTTTGCCGCGCTGATTCAACAGCAGAATTGTTGGAAAACCCTTGATGCTATACTTTCTCATGAGTTCTTTGTTCTGTTTTCTTAGTGCGGCAGATTGTTTTATATTTCTGGGAAAATCGACCACTACCAGAACAAGATTTTCTTTAGCGTAATCCTTAAAAGCTTGTTTGGAAAAAACTTCTTTGTCGAGTTTTATACACCATCCGCACCAATCTGAACCCGTGAAGTTGACCAATATAGGCTTGCCGCTTTCGCTGGATTGTTCCATCGCCTTTTCCATGTCGGTCATCCAGATGTTGTCAGCCGCCATTGCAAAACCTGTGAGTGCCAGCGTCGCGATTACTACCAGCAGCTTCTTCATACATTCACCCTTTTGTTTGTGTCCTGTTACAACAGGAGCATGTTAAAATAAATGATCGAAACCTATTAATTGATTCTTGAACATTGTTTGTTATGCCTGAGTCGACGGTTTAAATCTCTTCACCGACTTCCCAGCGCAGAAAACGCTTGACTTTCATATTGGGACGAAGTTTTTCGAGATAACTCTTATCATTCTTTATCCAAGGCTGTTTTACCAGACATATTTCTGAATACCACTTGTTGATTTTGCCGTCAACTATTTTATCGACA
>JAGYNC010000223.1 GCA_018400135.1 Victivallaceae bacterium | reverse complement strand
AACAACTTCGCGGAGCGCGGGCTGCGACCGACGGCCATTCTCAGAAAAATCAGTTTCGGCTCGCAGTCCGATCGCGGCATGGAAATCCGGGAAGTGCTGATGACATTTTTGTATACCGCCCGTGTTCGCGGATGCGATCCGGAAGAAACGCTTGAAAAGGCGCTGAATCTGCTATGCCTCAACCCGGATGCCGACGTAGGAACTTTCCTCGGGCTTCCTCAAAGAACAATCAATGCTCAGAAACAAGTGGTTGCCCAAACCGCATAAAAGCATCTTCTCGTCCGGTCAAACCGAAATATCCCAGCCGCCGAATGATACGACGGTGCGTCTGTTATTGTGGCGGCGTATGCCGAGTGAATAGGCACGGTCGGCTTCGCCCAGGAAAGAGTGAGGCATTACCTTGGTGGTAGTCGCTCACTCTTTGGGTGGGGTCGAGGCTACGACACCCGAGGAGGGACGACGAGGCTGTGTAGTGTTGACCCCGCCCTCAAAGAAAAGAGTGAGGCATTACGCTTGGTGGTAGTTGCTCACTCTTTCCCGTATCAAAATCGAAATCGGGATCGATTCTTTGTTTTTGTGCACGATCCCGATACCGATTTCGATAGCGATCACGACAAATCAGGGTTAAGTGAGGCATTGCTATTGCAACACTGCAAAACCCGGGTGTTGATCTAAAGCAGAGGCGCGTAGATCTGTTACGGCATACTCGATCAAAGCGTGCCAGAAATCGGTTTCAACAATGGTATCTGGCGACTTTGGAGGAAAAGATCGACAATCTTGAACGCGATCGCCAAGCATTCTGGAGCCAGGCTACAGCCGTTGGCGATCGGGAATGGTTATACGGGGAAGCTCAAGCAATGAGAATGAAGAAAATAATCGTTTCACAAGGAAACAGCGAGCAATATTACCTTGGGAGGTGCTGAAAAGTCTTATTTTGATAAATCGAGGCGACAAATATAGAAATAAGCCCGTTTCCCAGGGATATAATCAATTTATTAAGCACAAAATTATTCTTTAAAGTGGACAGCCCCCGCATAGAATATTCTATTATTTGGGATAAGGATACATATTTTATTGCTATAAAATTTGGTCCTTTACTGAAAAATGCGAAGAAATTTCAACTACAACTCACAATATCCTCTGATAGTAAACAAAAGCACAAAAGACTAGGAGTTGACTTGGAAAATTCTATTCCCAAAAATAATAAAAAGCTTCATCCAGCGGGAAACATGGCAAACCACATCAGAAATAAATATAACAGGCAATGGGAGTTTGAGCGAGAATGACAAATATCCTGAAAATAATAATTGAATGCCCGGTACGGTTCATTGCCCCACAAAAACTTCAATGCCGAATTGTACGGGATGCGTTTTCTTCTTCACGTTTTATAACGGTATTGTTGATATTATTGGTGCTGTGCTCGTTAAACGCCATCGCTACCGAACAGGTCATGGATAAACTCGAATATGGCGGGCAGAACTATCTCATCGGTATTGAGAGCAAGGGGTTGAGCCGTCCGTTATGGTATTTCCCGCTGGATTCATACCTGGAACGGGAAGAAATAACTTTGAGAAAAAGGCTTCAACCTTTGACAAGCGCTTGTCGGCTCTTTATATTTGAACCATTATGCGAATTATTTCTGGCACAGCTCGTAATATTGTTTTGACCGTTCCGAAAGGAGTTGCGGTACGCCCGACTTCCGCCATGGCCAGAAAGGCGCTGTTTGACAGCCTGGGCAAATATGACGCTAACTGTTTTGTCGATCTTTTCGCCGGCAGCGGGGCACTGGGACTGGAAGCGGCAAGCCGCGGAGCCGGAACTGTGGTGTTTATCGAGAGATCGCATCTGCATTGTCGGATAATCGATGAAAATATCGAAAAAGTAGTCAAGGCCGGGGTAGATAGTTGTTTTCAGGTGATTCGTGGGGACGCGACTACGCCTTGGCGATACGTTCGCAATCTCTCCCCGGATATTGTGGTAGCAGATCCCCCGTATGCCGATTCCGATAAAATTTTCAACCAACTGAGTGCAAGCCGGGAGTTCCATCACTGGCTGGGAACTGCCCTGTTGGTTTGGGAACTGCCGGAGTCAACCGGCGTTACCGATGCCTTCTCCGATGCAGACCATTTTTGGCATAAATCATGGCTAAAAACCCTTGGCGGCACCCGCTTCCTTATGGCAAAAAACGGTGAAATTTAATGTTGGAAACTATGATAAAACAAAAAATTGCCGGCTGGCGCTGGCATTTACGTCAGGCGGGTTTGCTTGATCACTGGTTTGCCCGTTATCCCGATTATCTGCGCGACCATTGTGTTAAAGCCAATCCGATACGGCAGGTCTTTCAGGTGGATGATCTTTTTCACGTCAAACTCGAACATGCTTCAGGCCGGTTGAAATTGATCCGTAACCTCTTTTCCCCTAAAGCAAAGAGAGAGTTCAAGATCGGACTCGAACTTGAAGCTGCGGGCGTACCGGTAACCCGGCACCTCGGCTGGGGTTGGCAGGGCGGCGCCAGTATGCTGCTGACGGAAACTCTGTCGGATGCAATTTCGGCTCAGTCATATTGGTATGACCAAATCGTTTATGGTTCATCATCCACCACAGTTTTTTTGTCCCGATTCGTCGACTTCATTGCTGCGTTTCTGTCATCCGGTTTCTATCATCCGGATTTACATTTCGGCAATATTTTGTATCTGCCGTCAAGTAAAAGTTTTGCTTTGGTTGATGTCTACGGAGCGCGTCGACCGCGAAACGGTGTGTCCGAACAACAACAACAACAGATGCGTCGCAACATCTTATTCGCGATGCGACACGGGATTCACCGTCGTCAGGCAATCAAGTTAACTATGCAACTTGAACTGGCCGATAACGCAATCGATGCCAACCGTGTCTGGTTGGATGGACTTAGAGCTTTGACCGGTAGAATAAACGCCGAATGGCCCAAGCGCCGCCGCCAGTTGATGCAAGGTTACGGGAAATTCATTTTAGCGAAAGAAGTTGGCAGCGAGTATTGGCTGATTCGTAAAAATCCCGGCGGGACTCCATGCGTTGACCCGTTGCTTGTTCCTGATGTGCTCAATGGCAATAATTATGACGTTATTCAAATGCCGTCTCACCAGGCAGAAGAACGGTGGCTGAACTCTTTTCGCCTGGAAATGCTTGGCATCGATCAGTGTCGTCCACTAGTTTTTGAACCGCCGAATTTGCTCTATTTCGAACGATTGTCCGATGGCGCACGTCCCGCTCCCGAAGAGTTGGCGCGTGATGTTGTTGAAGAGGCAGAGGTATTCGGTTCCGTTATTTCTTCCGATTGCCTATTGATGCTGCCGAACGGCCGGATAATTCTCCGTCAATAGTGAGCTACGAGTTCTCGTTTATTGCCGTTTTTCATAATTTGTCACATTAACGAGTGCTGTTTTTAGAATTATCATAGTTTCAAATAAGGGAAAACACAATGTCAGAAGTTGGTGAAACATTGCCGGATGGCAAACCCAAGCGGTTACTGGCACTGGCGTGCGCAGTACTCGCCCGCGAGTGTTACTATTGCGCCGCCATAACCCCCAATGTGGTTGATGTTGAACTGCTGGACAAGGGATTGCATGATATCGGCACCGCAAAAATGCGCCGCGTATTGCAGGAGAAGCTTGACCAGGTTTGTGTTGAACGTTACGACGCAATCCTTTTGGTTTATGGATTGTGCAACAACGGTATCACCGGATTGCACGCGCCGCTGCCACTGGTGGTACCGCGTGCCCACGATTGCATCACTTTGTTCATGGGCTCGAAAGAGAGCTATCAAGACTATTTTGATAAGCATTGCGGCGTGTATTACCAGACCACCGGATGGATCGAACGCGGCGCGACCGGTTTAGCTAATCTGCAAAGTATGACCTCACAACTCGGGATTGGCTCCTATCAGGAGTACGTTGAACAATACGGCGAAGACAACGCAAAATATATTGTTGATGTTCTTGGCGACGCTTTAGCCAATTACGACAAACTCGCCTACATTGACATGCATATCGGTGAGTTTCACAAATATCGCGAACAAGTAAAACGTGACGCTTCCGAGAAAAATTGGGAGTACCAAGAGATAAACGGCAACTTGTCTCTCCTCAAACGACTCTTTGACGGTGATTGGCATGAGGATGAGTTTCTGGTTGTTCCGTCTGGACAGACCGTTGAACCAACCCACGACACGAAAATTGTCAAATCCATATAAT
>JAGYNC010000222.1 GCA_018400135.1 Victivallaceae bacterium | reverse complement strand
GGCGATGCGAGCCCGATCCGTTTCTGACTGCTTAAGTGCGCGGTTCAGAATGTTATCCGCAATTGCCGTACCCATGACTAAAACGGGGTTTGCACGCTACAATACTCGATTTCGAAAGCTTCCGCATACTTCTGCACCAGCGATAACCCACGAGCGATCCCTCGGTTGACATTCAGAACCCGGTCATCAAAACCGTGATTCCGTGTGCGAAGGTTCCGCTGGTGCTGCGAGTCATGGAAGCGTAGCAGTTGAGCTTTCCATTCGGCATCTTCCTGATCAAACGGCATATACAGGTCAGTTCTTATTTTGATCGTCTTTGCGTCGCGATTCAGGAACATGGCAAACGAACACCCCGATCTCTGCACAACCTGTTTGAGCAGAGAATACATCACTCTGTGCCCGCTGTTGGTATCGTTGCCATGTGGTAGAAAGACGATATCCGGAGACTTCTCGATGACAAATTTCTCGACCAAGGTGCAGTTTTCGGAGTTGTCAACCGGCTGATCTTCCGAGTCATTCACAAGGCAAAGAAAGGTGAGACTGTCCTCGGGCAGACCGAAGAACTGAAGACTGCGTCGTTGTTCTTGCTCCCGGAGATCGGCCTTGCCCGCAAGCGTGAGGTTGGGTCGGTAAGAGTCTTCAACCCCGCTACCAGTACGGACGACGCCTACGGCTATGGAGTTGCCGTTGCGTGAGAGGAACTTCATCGTGACACCGATTGCATCGAAGTCATCTGGATGCGGCGCAAGTATCAGAATTCTCAAGGTATCGGGCAGCGAGAGTCCGGGTATCGCGCATGGTTTACCTGTGGTAATCAGCCTCTTGATGTCCATGTTCATCACTTTGTTATCTCAACAAGTTATTGAATAGTTTACCGATATTATTCAGAGGTTATACCTCCTTTAGCTTTCGTGCATTAATTTGATTCATTTGAGAGCCGCGCACTCCGCCATTTTTTCCAGAAACAATTCGATTGTGCCACCCTAGAATGTTATTTGCATTCCGTACAGGATTATTTATTTGCTCCAGAGTTTGCATACTTAGGTGCTATTTCAGATTTATACAGTTTGTGATTTGCAAATAAACCCAACTTCTCTTTGGTGGCAATATTAACTTCCTTCGGGGGATGAATATGAGTAGCACATCCTTACGCGATTAACATCGTTGCAATTCCCATCAGTAAATAATAAGATTTTTTCATTAAAGTTATTCCCTTTCATTAACAGGATAATTCAATCGCCCAGGCGGCGGCTGGTATGCAAATAATTTCTAATATAATCAGCAACGGCATCGTTTAAACTGGTTGGCTTTTGTTGGTAGCCAAGCCCGCGAAACTTTTCCATCGGTGCCCGGGTATAATACTGATAACGATTGCGGAGATT
Organism: Victivallaceae bacterium; assembly: GCA_018400135.1. Classification (GTDB taxonomy): domain Bacteria; phylum Verrucomicrobiota; class Lentisphaeria; order Victivallales; family Victivallaceae; genus M55B135. The sequence continues at coordinate 2,862 of JAGYNC010000222.1, read as the reverse complement.
TTTTGGCATATCCACATACTCGATGTTTGGCGGAAGCTCGAGCGCGCTGAATATTGCGTTTGCAAGAGCGTTCCAAGTTTCAGCGCGGCCGCTGCCGATGTTGTAGATGCCATGATGTTCCCGGTGATTTATCAAAAACAAAATCATATCAACAGCATCTTTGACGTATAGAAAATCGCGCATAAATTCGCCGTCAGCATACTTCGGAGAGTGGGATTTGAAAAGCTTCATCTTGCCGCCATAGGCAGTAATTTGTTCGTAGGCTTTGCAAACGACACTGCGTTGCTCGCCTTTGTGTTGTTCATTAGGACCGTAAACATTGGAGAATTTCAGTCCGGTAATGTGACGGAGTAAGCCTTGGCGTTTCGCCCACAGATCGAAAAGATGCTTGGAGTATCCGTACATATTCAGCGGGCGCAGCGTTTCCAGCTTATCTTCATCGTCCTTGTAACCGGCCGTACCGTCACCATAAGTGGCACAGCTTGACGCGTAAATTAGTTGAATCTCGTTTTTTGCGGCGAACGTAGCCAGCTCTTTGGTGTAGTTAAAATTGTTGTCAATCAGATATGACGCATCACTCTCCGTGGTAGAAGAGCAGGCACCCAGGTGAATAATTGCGTCAATGGTTTTGGCATTTAATTTATCCATCCTGATATCTTCTCTGAACGCATTTTTTTCCAAGTAATCAGCGAATTTGAGTGCACACAGATTTTGCCATTTGATAGATTCTCTTAGTTGGTCAACTACCAAAATGTCGTCGATACCTCTCTGGTTCAATCCCCAGACTGTGGCACTTCCAATGAGCCCGGCACCGCCAGTGACGATATACATTTAAATGCCCTCCTGTCGAATGCCGGTAAAACGGTTGACTGAACTGCGTTGCACTTGTTCCATCGGCGTTTTTACCCCGGTGAGATAGAGTGTTGCCATAAAAGAATGCTCAAGTTCTCTGTCCCCATCGCTGTCTCTTGAACGAGTTTGAGCTACTTCCAGCGCCACCTCCCAACAGTGAAGCGTTTTATAAACTTTTAGTCGCTGGCTTCTAATGAACCCGGCTTCGAAGTCATAATAGAATTCGTAGGCTCCTCGCATTGACCGATCGGGGGTGATCGGGAAATTGATACCGAACCGGAAATTTTGAATACGGTCCGGATATACATTGTCAAAAAATCGTCCCGATTCAAGAGAAGTCAGAGTGCTGCCCATGGAATAAGCCGACTGCGTCGCATAGGCATCCTGATAAACATAGGCCAGGTGGACATCAAGGTCTTCAATAATCTTGTAACGGAGCATGATTTCCCATTTGTTCAACCAGCTTAAATCCAGTCCTGGACGACCAGCGTTGCGGCCGGCACGAACTGCCTCCTGGTCGTGGTCGTTGTTATTTCCCAAGTCAATGGAGAAAAGTGAACTGAGCGACAGTTTGTCGGATGGGTTAAATGTGAGTTTGGTACAAAAATCGCCAATATTGTTGAATCCATCCTGCTTGACAAAAAAGTAATCCCAATAGTTTTCCATTGTGAACCAGTTATAGATTTGTTCTTGTCCGAAATTGCCGCGCCGTGTTTGAAGGCGATGTCTGACACCGAGACGAACAAAATTCTGGTCTTCAATCCGGTCAATGTCATCGAAATAGTAGATTTCTTTGCGGTCAACCGTTGGTTTGGGAATGAAGGTGTAATTTGCATAAGGTTCAACCACATGGCGCAAGCCGTCAAGTCCCCAGTAGGCATTTTTAACGTTTTGCCATGAACGATAGATTTTGGTATTGGCTTCGACTCCGAATTCCCCGATAAAACGAACTTTACTACTCCCTTCGTCATCGTAATTAACATTAACACTACCCCAGTTTCCTTCGGGACGATCTACCAAAAACATCTGGTTGAGATCGTCTTTGGAAACTCTGCTTTTAGATGAATTTTCATAAGCAGTCAGTCGTACTCCGGCGCGGGGAATAAGATTGAGCCAGTCTAGTTTTAGTGGATAGTAGAACATGTGTAAAGTATCGAACCTGAACGAACGATAGTTTTCCGGATCATTAACGTTCAACGGGTTCTTATCGAATTCACGCCAGCGCATTTGGAGGTTGGCCAGAGAGGTTTCACCCTGATAATAGATATTTTTGAAAAGTTCCTGACGTTGAAAATCAACACGGAATTCTGGCAGACGTTCAACTGTCGTGAAGAAATTGTTTGTACGGGCACGCAGATATAATGCGGTGGAAAAACGGTCAAACTGGTATTCCAGTGCGCCGAATGTTACCGGCTGCGGGTTGGTTCTGAATTGATCATTGAAATAATCTTCCAGCATATACATGTCACTCAACACCTCAAAGTGGCCGCGAAAATCCAATCGCGGCGTAATATGGGTGACGTTGCTGATTCGAAAGTCATAACGACCGTGAGGAATCGACAGACGGCCGGTGTCCTCGATATCATTATTTTCGTATGGCCTGAGATCGTAAATACTGTATCCGAAGAGTTGGGTTTTGGAGTATTCGGTGTGAACTTCCATATCGGCGCCATAACCGAATCCGCGCAGATTGTAATAGTCCCCATGCAGCTTGATTGTAGCGTATGGATAATCCATGAGATCAAAGCGTTTGGAAAGTGAAAGAAAATAGCCCCAACTGGAGGTATGACCGCCGCGTATTTTGAATAGCCCCGGACTCTCATCTTTGGGCTTGTAGAACATCGGCAGCCACATTACCGGAACATTGTAAATTTTCAGCCAGCAATCGTATGCCCAAATGCTGTGTTCGCCCTGATCCGGATTATAACCGGAAAAACCAAAACTATCGGACTGGTGCGGGTAGATTTTAGCTTCGCCACACTTGATGGAGTAGTGTCCGTTCTCATTGAG
>JAGYNC010000221.1 GCA_018400135.1 Victivallaceae bacterium | reverse complement strand
TAAAAATCGAAGTTTATTTGTAAATTTCAATCTTATTACATCCCTTAATTAGACCGTGCTCGAAAAGCTCTAAAATCCGAAATCCGAAGCTCGAAACAAAAATGAAATCCTAAAAAATCAATGTTCAAAACAACAGCATGTTCGCCATTTTTAAAGGTTTTGCCATGAGAAGTTTAGAATTTTAGATTTTGAATTTTAGATTTGTTTCGGATTTCGTGCTTAGAATTTCTAATTTCCGGCTCGAAAAGCCTTTTAACTTTTTTATCCGAATGGCAATGCCCCACTCCAAATATCCGTTCTCGTCGCCGTTATCCTCAAGCGGTATGACAACAATTTACCAATGCTCTGCTTGGACTCAGGGGCAAGGCTTGGGCGACTGAAGCTTTTCCGTTTGGAAAAATCGGCTGTCTACCTGCGGCCGGTGGAAGATTGAGGCGGGATTAAACCGGAGCGCAATTTAGCCAGAAAAAAAGCCGGACTTGAAAAGCCCGGCTCATATTGGTCAATTACTTGGAAGACACTTGCTTTACCAGCTCACTGAAGCCACCCGGATCCGTTACCGCCAGTTCGGCAAGCGACTTGCGATTCAATTCAATACCGGCCTTATGTAAATTATCCATGAACCGGCTGTAATTGGTGCCGAGCTCACGGCAGGCCGCGTTGATCCTGACCGTCCACAACCGGCGATATTGGCGCTTTTTCTGTTTACGCCCAACATAAGCGTGGCTCATTGCCTTATCTACAGCATCATATGCCGTGCGAATCTGTTTACTGCTCGCACCGTAAAAGCCTTTAGCCTGTTCGAGGACACGTTTTCTTCTTTTGCGTGAAGTTACCGCGCTGGTTACTCTAGCCATGATTCACCTCCTAGAGACCGTAAGGCAAAGCTGCCTTGATCCGCTTGTTTTCGGTTGAAGAAACGGCTCCATCCTGTCTCAGACGGCGTTTACGCTTGGCACTTTTCTTTGTCAGAATATGGCGACCACCAGCTTTGTTATGGCGGTACTTGCCGGTGCCGGTACGCTTCAAGCGCTTGGCGGCACACTTTCTGGTCTTCATTTTCGGCATTGTTTTGTCTCCTTGATTAAATTAAGACTTATTTCCCCGGTCAGGCAAATGCCTTCGGCCATAACCGGCGACGTAATGAACACAAACGGGTAGCGTACACCACTTTTATGAAAAATCAACTAAACGAGCCAAGATCACAATGTGACGCTTCTTGCCCGATTTTCCCAGACAACCAGCCGGATTGACGGCGGCGCCCGGCGGCTACTAAGTACTGATTCATGGACGTAAGTCCATGTCTATTAAAGGTTAATAACATTATCGGAAAGATTTGAGTACCTCTCAAACCTTTTCGAGAATGTTCTAATTACTGTTACGCTTGCTCGGGGCAAACGAAATAGAGATATTACGTCCCTGCATTTTGGGTTGATTTTCTGCTACTCCTCCGACTTTCAGATCCTCGATAATCTGTCCGGCAAGAGTAAAGGCAATATCTTTGTGGGCCATTTCCCTTCCCCGGAGCATAATCGTTGCTTTGAGCTTATGGCCCTTGCCAAGAAAATCCAAACCGTGTTCAATTTTGTAAACATAATCATGTTTATCAATATTGACGCGGAACTTGACTTCCTTAACCTTGTGCGTAAGATTCTGCTTGCGTTGAGCCTTGAGATTTTTTTTCTGCTCGTACACCACTTTGCCGAAATCCATAATCCGGCATACTGGTGGGTCGGATTTTCCCGACACGAGCACCAAATCCAACGAACTCGCCTTGGCCTTGTCACGAGCCTCTACCAGGCTGACAATGCCGACCTGCTCTCCATCCGCTCCGACTAAACGTACTTTTTCAGCCTTGAACGAACGGTCATTCGGTTTCAGCAACTTAGCGATATGAGTTCCCTCCAAATTGTTCTTTGTTGTTAGTGAATGTCGCCGATATATTACATAGCAACCCGGCAACTCCATATTTTAGCATAATTTATGTTCAACTTCAAGCCGCATTTTTTCATAGAGTGCAGATAATGACATTTCACCGATTTGCCCCTCCCGTCGATTACGCACGGAAATCTGCTGATTTTCAACTTCACGTTCTCCAATAATCAGCATATATGGAATACGTTCGTGGCGCGCGTCTTTGATTTTTGCGCCGATGCTTGCTGCACGGGCATCTACTTTTACTCTCAACTCCCGCGCGTTCAGTTCAGCACAAAGTTTGTGGGCGAACGCGTGCTGATGTTCAGTAATCGGCATAATTCTGGCCTGTTCAGGCGCCAACCAGAGCGGAAATGATCCGGCGTAGTGTTCAACCAGAATGCCGAAGAAACGCTCAAGAGAACCAAATAGAGCACGATGCACCATATAAGGACGATGTTTGCGACCATCAGCGCCAACGAAAGTCATATCAAAACGTTCCGGCAAATTGAAGTCGAACTGAATTGTTGTGGTTTGCCATTCGCGACCGATAGCGTCCTTAATTTTCAAGTCGATTTTGGGACCGTAAAACGCCCCGCCGCCGACATCAGTTTCATAGTTCAAACCTACCTTATCCACTGCTTGACGCAGTGCGCCAAGTGCTTTCTCCCAACGTTCAGGTTCCCCAACCGCTTTATCTGGGCGGGTGGCAAGGTATGCCTTGATATCTTTAAAACCAAAAGCCTGCCAGATCGACAGACTGAAACGCAGAACTTCGGCAATTTCGCTTTCAATCTGTTCTGGAGTACAAATAATGTGGGCGTCGTCTTGGGTAAACCCACGAACGCGAAACAACCCATGCAGCACTCCGCTTTTCTCGTAGCGGTAAACTGTTCCAAGTTCAGCCCACCGCAACGGCAATTCACGATATGAGCGTAAATTAGATTTATAAATTTCAATATGAAATGGACAATTCATGGGTTTGACGTAGTAATCAGCTTTGTCTATCTCCATTGGCGCATACATTGATTCGGCGTAGAAATCGAGATGGCCGCTGGTCTGCCACAGTGTGCTTCGGCCAACATGCGGAGTGTACATTAACTCGTAGCCATTACGATAGTGTTCATTGCGCCAGAAACTTTCGATAGTGTGTCGCATAAATGCGCCATTCGGGTGCCACAACACGAGGCCGGGTCCGACGTTATCTGAAAAACTGAAGAGGTCAAGTTCTTTGCCCAGCTTACGGTGATCACGTTTCTTCGCTTCCTTAAGGCGTTCCAGATAAGCTTGCAATTGCGATTCATCAGCAAAAGCGGTGCCATATATGCGTTGCAGCATCGCATTATGTTCATCACCCTTAAAGTAGGAGCCGGCAACCGACAATAATTTGAACACGCCGGTCTGACCGGTGTGTGCGACATGGGGGCCACGGCATAAGTCGGTAAACTTGCTACAGGAATAAAAGGTTATTTTTTCGGCATCGGGAATATCGTTAAGTCGTTCTAATTTATACGATTGACCCTGTTCTTTTAAAATATTCTCGGCTTCTGCTCTGGTCAACTCGTGACATTCAAACGGTAATTTTTTGCGGGCCAGTTGACGCATAGTTTTTTCTATTTTTCGCAAATCTTCCGGCGTCAAACGATGTTCCAGATCGAAATCGTAGTAAAAACCATCCTCGGTTGCCGGGCCGATGTCAAATTTGACTCCGACAAAAAGCTGCTGAACTGCCGCCGCCATTAAATGCGCAGCGCTGTGTCTAATCGTCTGCAGGTCAATATCGTTCATTTTAACCGTCTCTCTGTTTTATCATATTAACTTTTATCTGGCAAAATAAATCCGGTTGTTCGCACGTCTTATCCAGCAACATGCGCACCGGAGCGAATGAACGTCGGTGGATAACACAGGCGCCATATCGTTTTAATGCTTCAAGATGCTGGCGCGTGCCATATCCTTTGTGTTCCTCAAAGCCGTATTCCGGATAAATTTCAGAGTAACGAACCATCAATTCATCCCGGTGAACTTTGGCCAGGATACTAGCCGCAGCAATACTCGCTGATTTGGCATCACCGCCGATTACGTATTCAGCAGGACATTTCACGAACGGCAATCGATTACCATCAACAAACACGAAATCCACCTTAGACAACTGTGCCAACGCCCGGCGCATAGCTTCAAGCGAGGCATTGAGGATATTCAGCCGGTCAATATCTCCGACATCTATTTCAACCACGGCATACTGAACACCTGTCACTGCGAGAATTGCCTCACGCAACTCATTTCGGCGTTTGCCGGAAAGCTGTTTGGAATCGTTAACCGTTGGAATTTTTGTCTCTTTCGG
>JAGYNC010000220.1 GCA_018400135.1 Victivallaceae bacterium | reverse complement strand
AGCTGACTACCGAAGCGTCCAACTTGAACTCCCTGGCGGCGCGGATTCCGATCTCGGTCAGGATTTTCGATGCTCCGGCATCGAAAATGGCATCTAAAGAGCGTCCGATATTCGTATCGTTGAATTTACGTGATTCGATAGCGGTTCCAAGTAGAAGCTCGATGTCTTGCCCGGACAGAAAATCCTCAAGTCGATATAGTGGCGATCTTCCTGAAAGAGTGTCCAGCACCATCGCTTGAACCACGAGTCCCGGACTGACTTCCATTTTTGACGGCACAAGTGCGTCGATCAACTCCGCCAATCCGAGGCGGCGGCAGTATGCGGCGGCCAACGGCAGAAAACCATGAGCGTACGATTCGGCTCCATCAAGCGCCTCGAGTTCCGGAGGCAGTTCATTCAACCTTTTCATATGTCCTCGCTTTTATCAGTTCCAGATTTACTCGCGTGATCTTGTCGATGATCTCCAGTGCTCTTTGATGCTGCTTTACACCATCCAGAGCCGTCGCGACTTGGGAATTAGGAATGTATTTCTGTCTCTGCCTCCCGTTTTTATTGACCACCAGATAGCAACGCGGACCATGCCGCTCTCCCTGGTGGCATTTGCAGTTTTTTCTCGAGCATGTCGAATAGCGTTCCACCCAGCTGCCGTGAAGAAGTTTGGACAATGAGTGCAACTCTCCAAGCAAACGGGTACGCTCGTTCATCAGTTTTCTTGTTTTTTGATTTGACATGCGGTTAATATAGCATATAATATAAATGCTATACAACAACGAAATAAAAAAAAGTGGAATTTTTTGGGTATGATTTGGCGAAAGAGCCGCGATCAGACGCTGGTCGCTCAATAATTGCAAAAAAAGGGACTAAAAAAGGTGGGGAAAGTGGGAGATAGGATCAGCGTTCATGCGAATAAACTCGTCCACGTCCATGCCGTCGATGGTCTGTGGTCGTTTGACTCGTTTCTGTTTCCCGTTGATAAAGATGGTCATATACTCTTGCTGACGGAGCTTCTTTGCCGCCTTTTCGGCAGCGGTCAGTTTTCGTTTTGGTTTTGGCATGATGGGGTTTCCTGTTCCTTTCTTCCGGCAAAACGCTTCATTTAATCAATTTTGCCGTAATTCCTCACTCTTTTCTTTGGGAGTGTTTTCACAACAACTGCAATCCAATTTATTAAGGATTCAGCAAAGATTTTCGCTAATATACACTAACAAAACAGTCGGAAATTAAAATCTTGTTAATCCTGTCTAAAAAGTCCCGGCGCAACCGCAATACCATTAGTGTCAGATTAGTGAAGATTAGTGGTTTACAAAGTGACCGGGAGAGGTTTAACCACTGATGGAACACTTTGTTGGCGCGGCGAAAACACGAAAACTAAAGTGACATCTTCAAAGAGTGAGGCATTACCTCGTCAGGAATTTATCGCCAAAAAATTCGCAAAGGCTATTGACAAATGCCACCCGGACAGCTAAAATATTTAGCAAAACTTTTAACAAAGAGATATTCACGATGAAAAAGCTTACAGGCAAGGAAAGGATTTCCCGGATTTTAAAACGAGAACCAGTGGACCGGATTGGATTATTCGAGCATTTCTGGGGGGATACTCTCAGGAGATGGCAGGATGAAGGCCATGTCAGGAAGGATGAGGATTTGGCAGAGCATTTCAATTTTGATCTGATGACATCTCCTTGGTTTAACATGAAGGCCAAGGTTGATTTCGTCAACGAGGTTATTGCGGAGGACGAGGAAACCATTCTTGAGCGCGACGGCAACGGGGCAACCCTGAGGCGACACAAGCTGCATAACGCAACGCCGGAACATGTTGACTTCATCGTCAAAGACCGCAATTTGTGGGAAGAACATGTCAGGCCGCTCCTAAAACCGACCAGAGACAGAATTAATTTTGAAGCATACCGCGAACAGAAAAGAGAAGCTGATGAAAAAGGGCGGTTTTATTGCCAAACTGGAGTGAATGTTTTCGAACTGATGCATCCGGTATGCGGACATGAATACATGCTTATGGGTATGGCACTCGATCCGGATTGGATAAAAGACATGGTCGAGACATATTCCGATTTGATCATTAATCTGATGCAAATCCTTTTTGCGGAAGAAGGCAAACCGGACGGCATCTGGTTTTACGAAGACATGGGATTCAAAGGGCGGCCGTTCATGTCGCTGGAGATGTACCGTGATATTATTCAGCCGGGACACAAAAAAACGATAGATTACGCGCACTCGCTCGGATTGCCGGTGATTATGCATTCATGCGGTTTTGTTGAACCGCTGGTTCCGGGCATGATTGAGGCCGGGGTCGACTGCCTGCAAGTGATTGAAGTCAAAGCAGGAATGGATTTATTAAAGTTGAAACGCGAATTCGGCGATAAACTGGCATTCTGTGGCGGAATGGATGCCAGGAATCTGGTTGCCAATGATATTGACGCGATCCGCGCTGAACTTGAAGAGAAAATTCCGGTGGCCAAGCAAGGTTTCGGCTATATCCTTCACTCGGATCATTCCATTCCAACAACTTGTAATTATGAGACCTACCGCTATTTTGTAGATAAAGGACTGGAACTTGGAAAATATTGAGAATATTTACATAGATGGCTAAAAAAACCACGATCAGGGATATTGCCGAACGGTTGGGGATTTCCTCCTCAACCGTATCTTTTGTTTTAAACAACCGGGAACAGGGGATCAGCGACGATACGCGACGACAAGTCATTGAAACCGCGATTCTCATGAAATATCGGAAAGTCTCTAAAATAAATATGTTGGAATGGGTACGCGTCGCCTACCTGACGCCGCAGATACAGTATTTCAATTTCCACACATCGTTTTTCGCCGAAGTCTACAATCATTTACAGCGTAGGGTTTCCCAGGCAAAAATTGAACTATCCCTGCATGAATTCAATCCGGAAAAATCTATTGAAGTGCAATATTTGCAACTCCAGAAAATCCGGGCGATGGACATAGATGTTTTCATCTGCAATTCTCACAAAATAGCCGACTACCTCGTGCAACACGGGTTGAAGGTAATTCTAAGCCAAGGCGGACGCAACAATAAATGCGTGAATGTTTTTTGTGATGACTACACCGCCGGCCGACTGGCGGCCGAACACGCCTGGGAAATGGGACATCGGATTGCCGGAACGCTTTTCCCGCAAAACATTCCCATTCTCCGACTTGAAGGATTCGTAAAAGCTTTTACCGATGCCGGCGGCAGTTGTCCCGTGAAATTTCGCTGGAGTCCGTTTTTTGACCATGCTGAAGTTGAAGAATTCGTCAGAAAAAATTCACAGAAGAAAGTCATGCCGTCACTGTTTTACTGTTTCTCCGACAATATCATGTTCCCGGCGATACGGGGTTTCGCGGCCAATGGTTTAAGTATTCCTGGCGACATCAGTCTGATCGGCACGGACAACCTCTACTGGGGTCGATACAACCAGCCCGCCTTTACTACCGTCGACTTGTGCGAAGAACTTTTCGCCGAAAAGCTCATCGAGGCAATAAGACATACCTTGGACAGCAAACCTCCCTATCAACTCGCCGTCCCGGTCCGTCTGATCCCGCGGGAAACGGTGAAAAAGATATCATAGCGATGTTACTTCCAGAAATATATTGACCCCTGCAACAAAAGAAAGGCAGGTGTAAATGAGACCAATATTGCGGTATAGTGAACCTTTCAAAATTGCAGGTTATACGCGAGGTTGAAGCAGGCCGCTTCGAAACGCGTTCGGCTGTGGCAAATCGACACTGTTCGTTCATCCTGTTTTTCTTTCAACGGAAGATATTCTGTTCAATCTTACCGGTAATTGGCTTATTTTTCTTGAAGCTCCTTCATAAGAAAGTCTGTAAGCCCGATAACCTCAATGCATTTGATGCCGTCGCCGAATGCCGGAATCATGCTGATGATGGTCTTCGGATAATTATCGTCAATCGGTAGCATAGCATTCGTTGTTCAATTCCATCTGACATTTGCCTTTGATGTCATAACGATAGGCGATGATGAAGTCCCGGGAATACCAACCGGTTTGAAAAAAGAGAAATGAATGGTACCCGGGAGAGGGATTGAACCTCCGACCAACGGTTTAGGAAACCGCTGCTCTATCCGCTGAGCTACCCGGGCCAGGGAAAGGAAAAACGGGTTTAATGTAATCGGCTAAGGTTAAATTTCAATCAAACCCCGCAAAAAAGCATTTTTCGTCGGCATTAATTAGACCGTGCTCGAAAAGCCTTTCAGGGTTCATGCTCCGCATG
>JAGYNC010000022.1 GCA_018400135.1 Victivallaceae bacterium | reverse complement strand
CGCTGTCCGCCATTTATTCGAGGGGTTAATGTGCCCGGTTACCATTTTCATTTCCTGAGAAGTGACAAAAAAGCAGGCGGCCATGTTTTAGATTTAAATTTACTCCATGGAACTGTGGAAGTTGTTCCCTGCCACAGATTTTATTTGATTTTACCACAAGATCGGAGCACACAGCAAAACCTGGATTTATCGCAGGATCGCTCAAAAGATTTGCAAAAAGTCGAAATACGAAGCTCGAAATAAAAAACATTTCTTTGAAATGGATTAAAATCTGTTTTTCAATTCAATGTCCCTTGAAAACAGCATTGCTGTCTCAATCAGAGCCAGGTGCGAATAAGCCTGTGGAAAATTCCCCAGAAGTCGTTTACTTTCAAAGTCTATGTCTTCGCTGAAAAGTCCAAGGTGATTGCTGTAGGTTAGCAATTTATCGAACAGCTCCCGGGCCTGAGCACGTTCGCCGATTTTATTTAGGGCCCGAATAAGCCAGAATGTACAAATGGTAAATGATGATGAAGGTAAACCGAAATCGTCGCGATTCTTGTAACGGTACATCAAACCGTTTCGACTAAGTTTCTCTTGAGTAGCTTTTACGGTGCTGAGATAACGCGGGTCGGCAGCATCAATGAAGCCGTAGGATTCCATTAACAGAGTAGAAGCGTCCAAATCTTTTGTGCCGTAAGTCTGAGTAAAAGCCTGAACCTCTTCGTTCCACCCTTTTTTCATGATGTCTTTTGCAATAGCATCACGGGTACCGCCCCACTGTTCAACGTATTCGTGACGATTAATCAGTCGCGCCACTTTAACAGCACGGTCAATCGCAACCCAACACAACAGTTTGGAAAATAAAAAGTGACGTTGATCGGTGCGAATTTCCCAGATACCACGGTCGGGGTTTCTCCAGTTTTTTTGGACAACGCGAACAATACTTCGAGTAATAGTCCAGAGTTCTTCGCTGTTCTGCAAAGAAACTTCAAAAAGACAGAATTGCTGATAAATCACATCCATCAGGATGCCATAGATATCGTGCTGTTTTTGTCTGTAAGCAGCGTTGCCAACGCGTACTGGCGCACTATCTTCATAACCTGAAAAGTGGGAAAGAATGCGTTCGCGCAAGTTTTTATCTTTTTTAATCCCGTACATAATCTGAATTTTATCATCTTTGTCCGATATTATATCAATGATGAAATTCAGAAAACGCTCAGCACTCTTCCAGTGGCCTATTTGGGTCATTATTTTAATCACCATCGAAGCATCACGCAACCAGCAGAAACGATAGTCCCAATTTCTGATTTCACCGATGGTCTCAGGCAGTGAAGTGGTGATTGCGGCCAATACTGCACCGGTTTTGTCAAAAGTCAATAGTTTCAGCACCAGCGCACTGCGTAGTATTTCGTCGTCGTAATCGCTGAACCGGTGCGTATCCTCAGACCAGTTGAGCCAATACACTTTGGTGCGCTGCAATTTCAGATATGAACGTTTGACCGTTTGTTTCAACAATTTTTGGTTATAGCTGATCAGAAAATAAATATCACGCTCAAGTTGTACCTCCTCGCCGTTCACCACCTTGTTTAAATCAATGTCGGTATATAGATAAAGTGAATCGTACACTCCGGAGCGGGTGAAACTCTTCACATAATTATTTCTGACTTCGGTAATCGTTTCGCGTTCAGCATATTCCAACCTTGGATCGTAATGGATCCTGAATCTGGGCTTGCCTGATTTCAGTTTAATGTATCTGACAACATCAGGCGGCGAATAAACTTGGTCACTTCCATTATGAGCGTGATAACGCGGCATGAAGTCGATAACTTCGAAACTATCAACGCCATTGGAATATTTGGTCGCTAATATATTGGTTCGAGAAATATATCTTTGGGTACACTGGTAGTCTGGCATGGTAATAAATTCAAAACTCCCGCCTTTTTCCCGGTCGAGGATTTTTGCAAACACCGAAGCCGAGTCAAATATCGGCAGACATAGCCACTCCAGCGCTCCCGATTTTGAAACCAACGCCGCGCTGTGACAATTTCCAATAATTCCATAGTCCAGATTGTTCATCAAATAATTCTTTTGTATTTTGTTTAACTTTGACAATTCGAAATAACTCGGTATAATTAGAAAGCCGACAACAAACACAGGTGAAACTATGAGTCGATTTCTAATAATTTCAAACCGATTACCGGTACAGATCAATATTTCGGAAGATAATGTCGAGGTCACGCCGAGTGTTGGCGGCCTGGCAACAGGAATGAGTTCTGTAACCAAGCTGTTTAAAAGCCGCTGGATTGGTTCATCTGGGCTGGATAAAAGTCTGCTGTCTGCCCAACAGATAAAAAAAGTCAATCTGGCACTCAAAAAACATGCGTGTATGGATGTTAATTTAACCCGGGAAGAGGTTGAATTATACTACGAAGGCTTCAGCAACAAAACCATTTGGCCATTGTTTCACTATTTTAGCCAATTTGTGGAGTATGAGGAAGAACAGTGGCAGGCTTATAAAAGAGTAAATCAAAAATTTGCCGATGTAATTGCCGAAAATATGGAGGGAGTGGATAAAATATGGGTGCATGACTATCACCTGCTCCTGCTGCCAAAGTTAATTAAAGAAAAATTTCCTAACGTAACTATCGGGTTTTTCCTTCATATTCCATTCCCGTCCTATGAGCTTTTTCGTATTTTACCCTGGCGTACTGAAATTATTGAGGGGATGCTGGGTGCCGACCTGCTGGGGTTTCACACCTTTGATTATGAACGACATTTTATGAGTTCAGTACGTCGTCTACTCGGATATGATATCAATATCGACGAAATCAATACTCCTAAGCGAATTGTTAAAGTAGATAACTTTCCCATGGGTATTGATTATAATAAATTTAACGACGCCGCGCTGGAATCGCAGAGACGTTCAGTCCGCGACAGATCAGAAGTACGCAAAGAGTTGGAACGCTATTACTTACTCTACCCGGAAACCAAGTTTATTCTCTCAATTGACCGGCTCGATTACTCCAAGGGATTAATCAATCGGCTGGAGGCATTCGAGTATTTTTTGCAGGAATATTCGCAATACCGCGATAAAGTGACGCTCGTGCTGCTGGCAGTGCCATCGCGTATCGGGGTAGACCAGTACCAGCAAATGAAAAGCGAAGTAGATGAAGTCGTAGGTCGCATCAACGGCGAATATTCCACCATCAACCGCTCCCCTATCTGGTACTTCTACCGTTCAATGCCTTTCGAAAATCTGGTAGATTTGTATAATTACTGCGAAATCGCATTGATTACCCCCATTCGCGACGGCATGAATCTGGTGGCAAAAGAATACATTGCTTCCAAAACCGATGGCCGCGGTGTATTGATCCTGAGTGAAATGGCTGGCGCCGCCAAAGAGATGAGCGAGGCGCTGATTGTCAATCCGAACGACAAAGCCCAAATAGCTGATGCGATTAAACAAGCCATAGAAATGCCGCTTGAAGAACAGATCGAACGCAACACCGTTCTGCAAAACCGATTGAAACGCTACAATGTAGAAAAATGGGCTACGGATTTTTTGAATACATTGGATAATGTACGTCAGGACGAACAAAAATACCTGGCGAAACGACTCACAGCTTCATCAAAAAATAAAATTTTGAAAGAGTTTGAGGGATCCAACAACCGTATTTTCTTCCTTGACTATGACGGCACCCTCACCGGTTTTGTGGATAATCCACAACATGCCCGTCCCGATAAAGAACTCTATGAATTGCTTGATAAACTGGCCGAAAATCCCAAAAACCGGGTAGTGCTCATCAGTGGACGCGATAAAGGAACTTTTGACGAGTGGTTTGGGAATAAACCTTATACCCTGATTGTTGAACATGGAGTCTGGTATCGCCACATCGGCAGCAGCTGGAAAATGATCGAACCGCTCGACGATTCGTGGAAAGACAGTATCCGTTCGGCTCTCGAATTCTACGTTGACCGCACCCCCGGTTCATTCATTGAAGAAAAAAATTACAGTCTGGTCTGGCACTATCGCAAATCCGACCCGGAACTGGGACACAATCGCGCCATCGAACTGAAAGATGAAATGACCAGTCTGGTTGCCAACCTTAATCTCGAAATTCTGGAAGGCAATAAAGTGATTGAGATCAAAAATCAGGGAATCAACAAAGGACAGGCCGCGTTGAAAGTGCTGCATGCCCAGCCAGCCGATAAAATTCTTGCCATAGGAGATGACTGGACTGATGAATTTCTCTTTTCTTATCTTCCTGAAGAAGCTGTCACCATCAAGGTAGGAATGGCCAAAACGGTTGCTGATTACAAGGTGGAAAATTACGAGGAAGTACGTAGTCTACTCCAAAAACTCACTGATGTTGAGGTTTGAATTTAGAATTTTTAGAGCTCCTCGAATAGAGTCGAGTTGATTAATTTCATTCAGACTGATTGCTTTTTGTTCAATGACAAGATAGATTCATCTTGCCGTGCCCAGGATTTTATTCTCGGCGAGGGTCGGGGAAAATTCCAGAACGATTTGAAATAAGCAGGTAAAAATGCGTCCGCACAGTTTTTACAGTTTTTACTATCACTACTTAGCAGTAGCACTGTTTATCTGTATGTTGTTGCTGTTCAACGGTTGTCGCAATAGTTCTGTTAACGGGAAAGCGGCAGATGTGGCAGTGGCATCATCCCAACCTGATGAGTTGCCATTGCCTCAGTCTGTTAATAAGCCAATTAAAACTCAACTGGAACCCCCTGATTTTTCCACGGAACTTGCCGGTCGAGATCCGTTGGAGGGCTTTAATCGCTCCATGTACAGCATAAATGATGTGATGCTGCGCTACATGTTTCGTCCGGTAGGCATGGTATACGGTTCAATTCTCCCACGCCCCGCGATTGAGGCAATTGACAATTTTTGTACCAATGTTGAATTCCTGAAACGCATGCTCAGTTGTTTTTTGCAGGCAAAATTTTCAGACGGGGGGATCGAAAGTTCGCGTTTCCTGATCAACACCACTCTGGGAGTTGGCGGCCTCTTCGAAGTCGCGGAACCGTGGTTCGGATTGACTCCCAAGGATGAGGATTTCGGACAGGCATTCGCCGTCTGGGGTATTGGGCCGGGATGTTTCCTCTCTTTGCCCGGAATTGGCCCGACCAACGTTCGTGATGGTGTTGGTTTGATTTTTGACTACGCTTTGGATCCAAAGACTTACATCGGGTTTTTGGCACCTGGGGCAGGCAGTATCGGGGTCGTCAATAAAGCAATGGTGAATTATCCTGACTACGAGCAATTGGTGAGGGCCAATGCGGATCCATATCAACTCTTCAAGGATATGTGGACCATCCGAAGGCAGTTGCAGATAGAGGACTGGCAACAGGTCTTGACGCGGGTCGAGGAGTCGAGCCAAGAAGAAGTGGCGCCGGCGGATTCAGCCGGTGCCGCGTTCGCACCGGATGAATTTGTTGTCATGGCCGAATACGGCTCCGAAAGCAAGGCCGCCGATACGTTGCGGGTGGCGATGTTTGAAGTCCAGGATGACGAGGTAAGCCTGTGGCCTTATTTGTCGTTTTTCAACCGTGCCGATTTTATTAGTAAGGGTAGCATCTGTTCAGTCCGGATCGCCGATAATAAACGAAAAATGGATTATCGTTTCTGGCCGCAACCAGATAATGCAACCGCCTCACTGGCCGTAATTTTACCCGGATTGGGCAGTCATTTTTCCAACAGTACGCTGACGGCGCTGGCGGAATTGTTGTACCGCAACGGTTATGCGGTGGCCGCCTTGAGCAATGCGATGAACTGGGACTTTATGGAGACAGCGGCAAGCGTGTTGACTCCAGGCTTTACGCCAGTTGATGCCGCCGATTGCCGTCTTGCTATTGGCAAAGTTTTGGATGATCTGAAAGCCAACTGTTCCATAACGCCTGACCGGATCGTGCTTGTCGGCTACTCACTGGGAGGATTGCATACGCTATTCATTTCTGAAATGGAGAAAAATCACCCGTTACTCGATATTGATCGTTATCTGGCGATCAACCCTCCGGTTGACTTGCTCTATGGCTTGCGACGAGTTGACGAATATTTCAATGTCTGGCGCGAATGGGACAAAGAAGAGATTATGGACAAGGCGGTGGCCGCCCTCGGAAAGTATCTGTTGATTCTTCGGAACAAATATCCGTGGAAGGATTATCCGGAACCGGGCGTACAGAGTTTTCGGGAGGAAGTGGTGTCAGACGACCATGAGAAGACGATTGAATTGAAGATTGATGAACGCTACCAGACCAAAATATCCGAAGATGAAGCTAAATTGTTGGTTGGCTACAGCTTTAAACGAACCATTGAAGAAATCATGGTGTCAATTCACCGTCGTCGCGATCTGGGCGTCCTGAAAACCCCATACAGTTGGGGGGGGCGCTCCGAACTCTATCGAGAACTGGTTGCCTTCAATTTCAACGACTATGTTAATAAAGTGTTGCTGAAATATTACTCCGAACAACTCGGGTTGAAATTGACACTGAAAGAGCTGAATCGGCAAGGCAGCATGTGGGTGTTAGCTGAACATCTGAAGTCCAGTGAAAACATCCGCGTGATACACTCTTTGAATGATTTTCTGAAAACCGATGAACATCGCCGCTGGTTGAAGGATATCCTCGGCGATCGGTGTGTGTTTTTTGAATACGGCGGACATCTGGGCAATCTCTATTTGCGCAGTGTTCATGAAACAATATTGGATATGTTGAAACAGCAGTGAAACAATGCCTTACTCATTTTTGAATCAAGGCCGCTATCGAAATCGAAAGAAGTTTGACCACCGAGGGCACAGGGGGAGGAGATTAAGACAGAATGTTGCGTGATTGTGGCAACGCTGTTGACATTTCTGCCACTCCCGCAACGCTACATTGAGGATAATCAGAGATTTTCTCTGTTTCATGTTTGCGCGAATATGTGATTGCGCCGTAGCAAGCAGGCACGGATTCGTGCAAACTTCTGTAGTTTGTTTCCCTCTCCTCTGTGCCTTCGTGCCTCTGCGGGAAAGATAAAAAATGACTCGCGCGGAGGCGCAGAGGCGCAAAGGAAGTCTGCTTTTTCAGCGCAAGGCGCTGTCTCACCGCAGGAGGCCCCCTCCTTCGTGTTCCTTGTGCTTTGGTGTGAGACAACTCCCCATCTCTCCATTAGTGTTCATTAGTGTCGATTAGTGGTTCCTCGCCCTTCTCCCTTGTTTTCCGTGGTTGAATATTGGTATTATGGGTTCAGATTATAGAAGTATAGAACTTCCTGTGTCCGCCTGGCGCGTCTGTGTTTCCAACGCGGTTCACGAGAAGTTTTGCAATTAGCTTGAATAGTTGAATTTTAAACAGACACGGAGCAAAATATGAGTTTTCTCGGAAAAAATTACTTGATTAGAAGTCACAATGGAATGAAAATTTTCAACGCCATCAAGGACTTGCCAATTATTGACCCTCACAACCACGCCAATGTCAAGGAGATTGCCGCCAACCGGAATTATTCTGACGTATGGCAACTCTTTGCCGCCACCGATCACTATGTTTGGGAAACACTGCGCAAACGCGGTGTTGATGAAGAATATATAACCGGCAACAAATCGTCGCGCGACAAGTGGTTGAAGCTGGCCTCAGTTTTTCCTGAACTCATCGGCAACCCCGTCTATGAGTGGCTGCATCTTGATCTGCAACGTTATCTCGGAGTTAAACACCTGATCGGGCCTGATACCGGCGAGCTCATCTGGGAAGAAGCAAATGCGGCATTGGCCGCGCCGAAACGCCGTCCTCAGGCATTGCTGAAAACCATTGGGGTCGAGGCAATGTGTTCGACCGATGATCCGATAGATTTGCTTGAAGAACACGCCGAGGCTAATCGTCAAATAGGACGCACACTGGTGCGTCCCACCTGGCGTCCGGATAAAGCGATGAATATCTCCGCTCCCGGCTGGCGGGAGTATATGACAAAAGTGGCAGAACGTTTTAATATTACCCTTAACTCGGTCTCCGATTTAATCCGGGCCATGCGCATGTCGCACGATTATTTTGCCGCCAATAACTGCGTTGCCTCCGATCATGGGGTGGAAGTTGCGCCGGATATCACCGCCAATGTCTCTGACGCCGATGCCGGATTTAAAAAGGCGTTGAAAGGTAAGGTGTTACAGCCAAACGAAATTGCCGCCTTCAAGGGTTACTTTTTTGCTAAAATCGCCTCGTTTAATGCCGAAAAAGATTGGGTGTTTCAACTTCACCTCGGAGCCGTGAGAGATGTGCGCGATTCACTTTGGGAAACGCTGGGAGCCGATTCCGGTGGCGATATCTGCGACCATTTCCAGGATCATTTATCGCCTCTTAAATACTTTTTAAATCGGTTTGACGGTCGTTTGAAGGTAGTGCTCTACTGTCTTGACCCCGGACATCAACCGCTGTTGGCAACACTTTCTCGTGCGTTCGGCGAAAAAGTGAGACTCGGTTCAGCCTGGTGGCTGTGCGACCATCCTATTGGTATGCGACGCCAACTAGAATACATCGGCGCGGTAGATGTGCTGGCTAATTTTGCGGGCATGGTTTCAGACTCCCGCAAACTACTCTCTTACGGCTCGCGTTTCGAAATGTTCCGTCGGGTGCTGGCCGACGTCCTAGGTGAAATGGCAGACAACGGACAGGCTCCGCTTTCCCCGCTTCAGGATCTAGCAATCACTATGGCTTATCGTGGCCCGAAACGGTTTTTCAACCTTTAAATAATTAGTGCCGACGAAAAAGGACTTTTTCGCTGGCACTAATGATATATGCGCCATTCCGGCGCGCCAATTTTTGTTTTTTTGCGAAAAACACTGTCGCGTGATGCAACCAGCATGACTCCGACGGGTTTCGTAAAAACCGGGCCGCGTGCCGGTGTGACAATGCCAAATAGTATTCACTTTCCTCTTAATCGCTTTAACCCTCCAGCGATGCCGTCATGCTTGCGGAAAGCGCGAGTCATGTGCGACAAATCGGCATACCCACACATTGAAGCGATCTCGGATAGTGAAAGGTTGCTATTGACAACAAGATCACGCGCATGCCGGAGCCGAACGCGTCGAATCTCTTCGCTCGGGGAATGACCTACATATCTATTAAAACGCCTCGTAAGCGTACGCCTTGAAACAGAAAGATTTTTCATGAGATCGCCCACTCCTATTCCCTCGCTCGCATGATCATGGATGTAGGCGACTGCCTTGCCCACAAGATCGTTCCCGTAGGTGATGATTTCGGTAGAGCGGCGTTCAACAATTCCATTCGGGGGGATTAGAATAGGTTGCGGTTGTTCTCCATCCAAGAGGATTCGTTCAAGCATAGCTGCTCCCTGGATAGCGACGGCTGGAACAGCAGCATCAATACTGGAAATCGGAATTGGACTCAATTCACACAGCAATTTATGGTTGCCAACGCCTAAAATCGACAAATCATGAGGAATGCGAATTCCTTCCCGAACGCAAAGATCAACAATTCTATTGGCCAAAACATCGTGAGCAACCATAATGGCTGTGCCTTTCTCTAGTCCATGGAGCCAATCTACGAGTATATTTTCAGAATCTTCCGGCAGTTCCCATTGGGCACTACTCCTAAACGGAATATCGATAAATTTACACATCCGTCCCGAATCTTCCAGGCATTCTTTAAAACCCGTGAATCGCAATCTGCTCCAAGGCATTCCCACACCACAAAACGCGCACTTCAAAAAACCCTTCCCCAAAAAAAATTCCGCGCCCAACTGTCCAATGGCCCGGTCGTCAACCCCAACGCAAAACGAAGCATTTAAGCGAGTTGGCAACAGGTGCACCAGTGGTACCCCCGACTCATACAAATTTTCTGCGATGGCCTTGGCGTCAATAAGTGCTAAAACTCCGTCAAGACGCTGTTTCCTTAACCATGTTCGGGTATAGCGAAAATTGGCACCGCGTAATGAAAAACGCCACCGGGGATGATTACGTCCGAAATTTAACAACCCCTCTACCAGCCGTGTCTCTAAAAGAGGGGCAGCGCCAAGATAGACATCGACGTAAATGTTTTCTGATTTCGTCTTATTCTTTTCCATATTTTTGTTTCTTTCCATAATATTTGCCCTTAAGCTAACATAATTGTCTCAAATATACAACAATGTTTTTATTTTTGGCTAAAATATTCTATGCAATAAGAAAGGGAGCCATGTATATTATTATTGTTTATTGATTATTTCATGCCGTAATAACAGTGAGTACCAAACATGAACATCAACGATTTTTCCAGTCTGACACATCTTGGCCAACTAAAAACCTGCAATAGCCGCGATATACAATCATCGCGGCTTGGAGTTGGATTCCCGCCAATCCACACCTCCAAAGAACGTCAAGGCTGGCAAAACTACGTCCGAGAACTCGTCCGCCACTTCAAAGACCGCGTTACCCACTACGAGGTCTGGAATGAACCTGATTTGTTAAGCTTCTGGGAATGCCAGCCAAAAGCGGAGCAGTACGTCGATCTGGTGCGATTGACTACCGAACCGTTGCGCCAGGAATATCCCGATGCCACAATCATAGGTGGCGCCATCGCCTGGGGTATGACGGTCTGGAGCCTGAAGTACTTGGACGACTGTATGAAGACAGGGCTTCACGAGTTGATCGATATCGTCAGCTACCACGGCTACAAGTCGGTACCCGAACGCCATAGCTCTCAAGAAATAGCCGCATTCAAGCACATTCTAAACAAATATAAACCTTCATTACAATTCTGGCAGGTCTATTCCGTCGAGTTCGAGATGGACAAACGTACTTGCGCCGAGACGTGGATGGAACCAGACCAGGAGGCCGAAGGCGTGCGGCATTTCCCCTCGCTGCCGGTTTCAAACGAGCCAGTGCTCCTCACTGATCGAAGCGTGGTGGAGGTGGTCGAATGACGACGAATCCGACTCGCCGCGGTACTCCGGAGGGAATCATCCCCCCGGTCTTGACGCCGCTGACAGCCGATGGACGCGTGGACGCGGAGGCGCTTCGCCGGTTGCTCGACCAATTGATAGAGACCGGTGTTCATGGCCTGTTCGTCGCCGGCACCTGCGGGTTCGGGTCGCTGCTGACCACGGACGAATACGTTCGTCTGGTCCGAACAACGGTCGATCACGTCGGGGGACGCCTCCCGGTTTTGGCAGGTGTGCTGGAGTCATCGACCTGCCGGGTTGTCGAGCGTCTTCGCTTGATCGAGGACTTGGATATTTCGTCGGCAGTGCTGGTACTACCCTATTACTTGAAAGCCTCCACCGATTGTCAGAAGCTTCGTCATTTCGAAGTGATCAGAAATTCGACCGAGCTTGATTTGACACTATACAACATTCCAGGATGCGTGGGCATGAACTTACCCATTGACATGGTGCTTCACATGTTCGAACTCGACTGGATCGGCGCCTGCAAAGACAGTTCTGGTGATCGGGAATATTTTCATGAATTGTGCCGCCGCGGGGGGAAAATCGGATTGAGCGTTTATCAGGGACTGCGGCCAGAGTTCGCCGAGCTGGCCGAACTTGGAGCGGCCGGATGCGTGCCGGTTCCCGCGAACGTCAACCCTGAACCCTATGTCCAAGCCTGGGCGCGCCGAAATGATTCGGCCGCGTTGACTGATCCACAAAAACGCTGCGATAAGGCCTGGATCGAGCTGGTGACCGGAGCGGACTACTTCAGCGAAGGGTTGAAACGGCTGTCCAAGCGGGGAATAGGCTCCGGAAACCTGCCCGTCCCATTCGATGTTAGCACGTAGACAAACACAAGATCAACAATCAACGATAGAGGACAAATAATGAAACCATTACTCGATAGTGAATTTTTATTCGGCGCCTCGTGCGCACCCTACGCGAAATCCATGGACTGGCCGATGGAGGAGTGGGAGTCCGATTTCGCCACGATGAGTTCCCTTCATTTCAATGTCATCCGGATCTTCGCCGCATGGGACCGCGTCGAGAGACGGGAGGGCGAGTTCGACTTTTCCAAGCAGGACCGAGCTTTGGAACTGGCCGCGAAACACGGTCTCAAGGTGGTGTTGAATTTCGGTGGAGCTTTCACCAGCTTGTGTGGCATCTATCCACCTAGGCACCTTTTGAAGAATCCAGACTGCCAGCCGCGACAAAGCACCTCCAATGTCTCCGTCCACAACGTCGCTCCCACGGCTGGAATCTGCAACGACACCCCCGTCTATCGGGAAAAGGCGTTTGATTTCATGAGGCGGGTGGTGAGACGCTATGCCGACTCGGACGCCCTCCTCACCTGGATGACATGGAACGAGCCTGCCTCCTACGTCTGCTACTGTCCACACACCCAAGCCCGGTTCCGGGATTGGCTGCGGCAGAGATACAAGGAGGATCTGGACGAACTCAACCGTCTTTGGGGCACGGAGCATCCGGTCGACTACCAGTCCTGGGACGAGGTACGCGCCCCCACCGGCAGCGGTGTCCTCAACATCTGGTGGGATTGGATGCGGTTCAATCAATTCCGCCTTTATGACGACATGGCGGCCATTGACCGCTTGGTCAGCGAGAACGATCCCCGCCAGCGTCCAACCACCGCCAATATCGTCTATCACATGGCCGCCATGGAGGGACCGGTCAACGCCCCGAAATATGGACTGGACTTGGGACAGGTGGCGAAAAGCATGTCCATCATGGGTCTTTCCTACTATACCGTCGAGCACAAATACGACATTGGAACCGGAGCGGAAAGCGCCTACAAGTTAAGCCGGCTGCGAAGCTGTTCGAAGGATGAGAGGCGACGGACGCTGGTACTGGAGAGCGGAGCGGGGCCGAATATGAGTATGTCGACGGAAGCTCAGCACCAGGTCAATTTCCATCAACTTCTGGCCCATAACGTCAAATCGATCATTTTATGGAACTACCGCAGCCGTCTCTCCGACAAGCAAGTCGCCCTCTTCAACCTGATGAAATGGGACGGATCGGTGTCCCGTAGAGCCCGTTACATGTCGGAGTTCTCTCAGATGCTCCAGGACAACGCCGAACTGCTCAACGCCGTGGCGCCCGAAAGGCAGGCCGCCATTCTGACGCTGGAGGAGCAGCAAATTCTTATGGACGGGGTGTGCGGCGAGCATTGCCCATCGGAATACAAGGAGGCTCACGACGGACGGCTTGGAGCCTACAAGCTTCTTTGGGACTCGCACATTCCGACCGACTGCCTGACAGAATGCCAGTTGCCCGAGCTTGACCAATATCCCCTGTTGCTGATCCCCATGCAGGAGCACATGAGTGAGGAATGGGCGGAAAGAATCAAAGCTTATGTCCAGTCTGGCGGCACCGTGATCGCCGAGAGCCCGTTCGCGTTCCGCGACACCAATGGTTTCCTCCAATACTCCGCTCCGGGATTTGGCCTTGACGAGGTGTTTGGCTGTTTCACGAAAGACCGCGAGGGCAAAGAGACCGCTCCCGCCATCCATTGCCCCGATGGAGATGCCCAAGTGTGCCTGTTCTGGAGCGAATACGAGTTGATGGATGGTGCTGAAGTTCTGGCGACCTACGCCCATGGAGCGACCGCCGCCGTGGCCAATGACTATGGGAAAGGCCGGGCTATCCTTTTCGGCACCGAAGTGTTCCGCCAATACCTCCAGAATCCACAGAAAGCGGTCACTGCCTTGCTGCGTCAGGAAGTGGCCAAGTCGGGGGTCTCCCCTTCCGCCAAGGTGAGCGGGGATACGACCAATGTGGAAATAAGCAGGTTGAGCGGCGAACCGGGCGTCATCCACATTCTGATCAATCATGAGATGGAGCCGAGGACGTTCCAAGTCACCCCCCGGGAGAAGGATGCCGCTTGGATTAATATGAAAACCAACCAACAAATGAATCTCAAGTCGGACATCACATTGAACGCCCAGGAGGCCATCATATTGAAAAAAGAATAGGACAAGTGATGGTGAAAATAACTTGATCTCGTGTTGCAACGCAACCGGCGGGCGCAAGACAGCATTTCCCGCCGCGGCTGCTTTCGCAATCTCAAAATCATAACAGAAAGTTTTTGACAACAATGACCGCAATAGTAACAGTAAAATTACAGCAGTTATCCAGTTTCCTATTTCCAATTTCTAATCTTTCAAAGGAGTCTTCATGAACATCACTGCTATCAAACCACTGATATGTCACTGCTACCGCACCAACTGGGTCTTTGTCAAAGTCGAGACCGACGAGGGAATCCATGGGATCGGCGAGGCCACGCTGGAGTACCGGGAGCAAACCGTCGTCCAGGCGATTCGAGAGATCGAGCGGCAACTGATCGGCAAGGACGCCCGTAACATCGAAGCTCTCTGGCACGAGTGTTATCGCGACACCTATTTCCGGGGAGGGCCGGTAAACATGTCCGCTCTCTCGGGGGTTGAGATGGCCTTGTGGGATATCAAAGGCAAAGCCCTGGGCGTCCCCGTCCATCAACTACTGGGAGGAAAAGTGCGGGACAGCGTACCGTGCTACGCCAACGGCTGGTTCTCGCCAGCCAAGACACCCGCGGAATTCGCCGAAAAAGCGAAGACTGCTAAAGAACGTGGTTTCACAGGCTTAAAATGGGATCCGTTCGGCAAGGCGTACCTCACGATCGGAAAATCCGAACTGCGGCAGGCGTTGAACTGCGTGGAGGCAGTGGTTGAGGCGGTAGGCGACCAGGTTGAAATTCTAATCGAGGCCCACGGTCGATTCAACGTGCCCACCGCCATCAAGATCGGCCAGGCATTGGAGGACTACGACATCACGTGGTTCGAGGAACCGGTTCCACCGGACAATCTTGATGCCCTTCTCGAGGTCAAAAAACGTGTCCGCGTACCCATCGCTGCCGGTGAACGGATTTATTCAAGGTGGGACTATCAGACCTTTCTGCAAAGACGCTGTTCCGATTACATCCAACCGGATCTGAGCCATGTGGGAGGAATCGGCGAGGTCAAAAAAATTGCCGCCCAAGCCGAAGCGAATCACATCGCAGTGTGTCCCCACAACCCCAGCGGCCCCGTGGCCAACGCCGCCACATTACAGATAGCTGCATGCGTGCCCAACTTCCATTTGCTCGAAACCATGGCTCTGGATGTTCAATGGCGGGCCGATATCTGTGACGAGGATATAACATTTCAAAATGGCAGGATGTCCATTCCCGAAAAGTCGGGCCTGGGCATCGAGCTGGACGAAGAGGAGATCGCCAAGCATCCCTACGAGTCCAAACCTCTCCGCCACTACCGCGGAGACTTGACCGACATTCGCCCGGCGAACGCCGTCGAATGGTATCACTGAACCTCAAAAAAAACGTCGTCCGCATCCGATCGCAGTCATCAACATCCAAACGCAACCGACAACCATCAGTAATTATCAAAGGACTATCATGAGCAAAGAGAACATCGTCCTGATTACCGGCGCCAACCGCAACACCGGATTCGCCATTGCCGAGAGATTCGCCAAGGCGGGTGCGGTCGTCATCCTGAATGGCCGCCGGACAGAGGCCGTCGCCGAAGCGGCGGGAAAATTGATAGAAAAATATGGGGCTCGAATAGTCGAGGCTCCCGCCGACATCGCCAAACCGGACGAGGTCGCCGCGATGTTCGCGATGATCGAGAAGGAATGCGGCGATCTTGACGTATTGGTCAACAACGCCATCGTCCAAGGAGTTGGGTACACCTTCGTCGATACCCCGCTCGACCTTCTCGACGACGTATTCCGCATCAACGTCTTCGGACTCTACCATTGCTCCCAGCTCGCCGCCAGAATGATGTTGAGAAATAAGAGTGGAGCCATCATCAACATCGGTTCGAACACAGCCGAACGAGCCATTCGCAATCGCACCGCCTACATCGCCAGCAAGGGCGCTATTGATGCTCTCAACCGCGCTATGGCTATTGAGCTCGCGCCGCACGGCATTAGAGTCAACAGCATAGTCGCCGGCTACATTCATTCCGACCGCTGGACGACTCTCCCGGAAGAAGATAAAAAACGGCGCCGCGCCAATACTCCAATCGGGGGCGAAGCCACGGGCGAAGATATTGCCGACGCCGTCCTCTTCATTGCTTCCAGCAACGCAGCGAAAATCAACGGAGCCCGACTTGTCGTTGATGGGGGCACCTCGGTTCAGCTCGTTCCTCCTGACTGTGATCTCTAGTGTTCAGTTGCATGTGATATTTAATATAAGTCGCAGTAATTTTTGTTATTTGAAATGAGATAAGAGCATGCTCGCAAAGCCTTTGGGCATGCGGAGCATAAACCCAAAAGGGCTTTTCGAGAATGGGCTAATTATGTTATTGTTATGCCGACAGGACTTCGTCGCATGCCTCTTCGAAAACTTGCAATGATTCCTTGAGCGCTTCTTCGGTGATTGTCAATGGCGGAGCAATTTTCAGACATTCTCCGGCAATGCCAACCGGCGCAAACATCAATAATCCTTTTTGCAGGCATTTAAGGTTAATGTCAACCGCAGTGGCAGCATCAGGAGTTTTTGTTCCCGGCTTGACGCACTGAATCCCGGCGACCAATCCTTTCCCCTGGAAGCAGCCCAAACGATCCGGATATTTCTGCTGAATGCGTTTCAGTTCCGCGCACATTATTTTACCCATTGCGTCAGCATTTTCAACTAGTTTGTCTTTTTTGATCAGCTTGAGGTTTTCGATGGCGGCGGCAACACATAGCGGCGACCCCGAGTGAGTCGAGGTCATGGATCCGGGAGCGTAGAGGCCCATAATGTCCTTACGTCCGATAACTGCTGAAATCGGCAATGAGGAGCTGATGCCTTTACCGCAGGCAATGAGGTCGGGCCTGATGCCGTAGTGTTCAAATGTGAACATCTTTCCGGTACGTCCGAAGCCGGCCTGAACTTCGTCCATAATCAGCACGATATCATATTTGCGACAGAATGTCTCCAGTTTTTGCGCGTATTCCACTGGCATAAAATCGGGCCCGACACCCTGATAAGATTCGCTCATGACGCCGGCGATCTCTTCCGGTCTGATGCCTTTGTCGGACAGAGTTTTCAGGAACAGATCAAAAGAAGTATCTTCGTTTTTGTATCCATCGGGGAATGGTATCTGAACGAAGGTGGAGTCTCCGTCAACAATCCAGGATTTTTGTTTATCCATACCACCAGCCAACTGTGCGCCGAGTGTACGGCCATGAAAAGCGTTTTTGAAAGAAACAAAGTATTTTTTGCTCTTCCCATGTTTCTCAATCGCATAGGTTTTTGCCAACTTGATACAGTTTTCAGTGGCTTCAGAACCTGAGCTGAGCAGAAAAACCTGATAGTTGTCCGGTTCCGGCGCAATTTCCTGAAGCATTGATGTCAGCTGTACGCGTCCTTCATGAACAAACACATAAGTTGCCAGCAATCCCTGATCAATGATGTTGGTTAAAGCTTCTTTAATTTCTTTGCTACCATGTCCGGCATTGGCAATCAGGACACAACTGGACCAGTCGATCCAGCGATTACCCCATTGGTCGGAAACCGTAAAATTGTCGGCGCTATGCCAGATAATCGGTGGCTGCCCCATCATGGAACGCGGTTCACTGGATTTAAGTTTTTCAAAAATCGGCAGCGATTCCGGCACCGGAATAGCGGTTTTGATAGTTCTGAATTTAGTTGATACCGGTGGTACATTAACCGGAGTAAGTGAATATTCAGCCATTTTTAAACTCCTTTTTTATTTATGGATTCAACTGTAATTATAAGCGCGTCATTCCGACGCGCCGGTTTTATTCCTGAGCGATATTAACGTTTGTGGACGCTCGGCGGATCGGTGTTGTAATCGATCCGGTAAACGTCGCCACCATTGAGGATGGACAGCCGCGCTGCTTCCTGTACCAACTCATTATAGGAGGAGTTGCCCGGGGTGGCAATTAAACCTTTGGTGTCGGCTTCTTCGATTGAGCGGCGACGGATTTCCAGTGCGTGTTCGGGATCGGTATTGACTTCCGCTTCAATTCTTGATGCCTCAGTCAGTGTTGCCGCCACAGAATCGTAGCCGTATCCGACGGGTTTTAAGCCCTTGCCCGGCCAGGGAACTACCCGGTAGAAATCCGGATTAACATACTGAAACCGTTTAGCAATATTGGCAGAGAACCCGTATTCCACCCCTCTGACGTGGTCGTCGTGATCAAGTAAACCGGCGCAGTCATCGCCGTCAAAATACATGACCATGCCCTGATCGTTGCCACCGGCTGCGTCATCGGGATAACCCAGACCGTTGTTTACCGACAAAATACCGCCGTTTTCGAAAGTTACCCGCCCGTTGGACCAGAGATAACCTTCGCGGCCATTGGGAAAACGTCCCTTGCGACCGGATACCGAAACTTCGACCGGCCTCAATCCGGTGATAAAACATGCCAGATCAACATAGTGACAGCCGACATAAACAAACGGATCAGTGTTTTCACAAGTGAACCAGTTTTGGAAGTTAGAGTGCCGATAGAAGTAGGGCTCGATAAGTTTGGCTTCGCCCAGCGCGAAGTCACCGAAATCGCCACTGCGGTAGTGCTTCCTGGCAAGCAGAGCGCGCCGGTCAAAACGTTTGTGGTATTCAACGCCGACAAACACTCCGCGTTCATAGGCTTCACTTTCAATTTCGAGTGCCTGATCATAACGCAGTGTCAATGGTTTGACACAGAGAATATGTTGATTGAACGGCAGTACTCCCTTAAGTACCGGGTAGTGTAAATGGTCTGGCAGTGCAATAATCACCGCGCCAAAAGGCGATTTTTTGCTCAGTATCTGTTTGTAAAGCTCCGGGTCGGTACTGTCGCCTGATTCAAGCGACGGATAAACCTGGAACTCTTGATCGGGAAAGGCTTCACGCAGTTCGGCGCTCTCCTTCAGCGCCTTGAGAGCGCTCATTCGCATGTCGCAGACCGTGATTTCACCGATCACGCCAAGGCGTCGCAAATGCAACGCTGAAGGCAGCAATAAATCGTTGACAATCATGCCAGCGCCGATAATCGTCAGGTCCAAAGCTTTTTGTTGTTGTGCCATGGGTTATCTCCTTTTAAATTAATAGATTTACCGTCATATCCAGTACGACAACGGCGCCGCCGACCGCGACCCCGAGTCTGCCGTATTTTGAGTAGCGTACCACAGTTGGATTGGTTGCCAGCGCCTTGGCCAGACCACGTTCCAGATGCCATATAAAACGGGACAAATATTCATCGCCGAATTCAACGGTGCGTCCGCCGAGAATAATCGCTTCAGGATTGAGTATATTAGCCACCATTTGTCCCGCGTAAGCCATATATTGGGCATGGCGGTCCATAATCGCGGCGATTTCGGCATCACCATTGAGATACGCTGCCAACACATCGCTGAAACGCATACTCTTTCCCTTTATTTTTTGCACTTCGGCCCGCACCGTGCTGGTTCGCGTGATTTCTTCCAGCATTTTGCGTTCGCCATCAACATCTGTGGCAATCGCCGGGAAACGCATCTCTCCGATTTCACCCGCAGCACCAAAGCTGCCGCGGAAGATTTTACCATCAATGACAATGCCGGCGCCAACTCCTCGTCCACCGGTTATATAAACCAGGTTCCGAAAGTCCTGGCCAGCGCCAAACAACGTTTCCGCCAACGCTGCCGCGTTGGGACGATTTTCCAGGAAGACCGGAAAACCGCAACGTTCCGCCAACTTTTTTGCCAACAGTCTTTTTTCAACATCCAGAGTTGAACTATTGATGACCTCATTGGTATTGATATCTACAATTCCGGATATGGCAATGCCGATTCCTTTAATCGCCGAACGCGGTTTACCACGCGTCAAATCCAGCACCAGCTGCTCCAAAACCTCAAGTATAGTGGTAAAATCGTTGTCATATTCCAACTCGCGTTGCCGTACCACATTGCCGCCAAGATCACAAAGAACCCCGCGAATTAAAAAATCATCGCCTAAATCAATTCCAACCGCGAAATATGAGTCGGATTTGATAGAGAGCATAATTGGACGCTTACCCCCGCGGGAAACGCCTTTGCCGGACTCTTCAACCAGTCCGTCGGTCATTAACTCATGAATAATTGTTGATACCGTCGGACGCGTCAATCCAGTGAGTTTTGCCAGTTCGGCACGCGACATTTGCCCACGATCACGCAGTAGCAGCAATAACTCACGTCGGTTCTTACAGTTGACATTGATGTTGCCGGTGCTCATATTAATTTCTCGGCTTTGTTAAATTGTTTTACAAAGATGAATATAATGCCGTTTCAATAGTTGTCAACCATAATCAGGTAAAAATGTGAGACTTTGACCCGTTACGAGTAATGCCTCACTCTTTCTTTGGTTCGGGGTCAATACTACACAGCCTTGTGTTCTGTGA
>JAGYNC010000219.1 GCA_018400135.1 Victivallaceae bacterium | reverse complement strand
TCCCAACTGGCGACACTTCGCAATGGCGTTTCCGTGCCATCGGGCAAAATCAAGATGAAGTTGTCTAGTTGCCGGAGGCTGTTGCTGTCGATCTCCGCCAGGCGTACGTCGATTTCGTAAGATTCGCTGTCAACCTGGATATCGTTGGCGATCAGTCCTTGAAACGCACCGCGCAGTTGCTGTGCGACTTCGGCGGCGGCGAGTCCGATTCCGTGAGCATCGTCCCGGATGCGCAAGCGCAACTCAGGTTTACCCGGTCGCAGGTCATCGCTCAGATTGATTACACCCTGATATTGGCTGAACCAGTTGTGTAAATCCTGTGCCGCAGTTTTGAGCCGGGTCAGATCACGACCTCGTAGCCGCACTTCAATCGGACGTCCGCCGGGTCCGAAACCCGGTTCGCCAAGGGTGAGACTGATGATATCCGGAATAGAGCCAATCTGGCGACGCCACTCTGTCAGGTAGGCATCAATCGTTCCGGTACGCTCTTCGGCGTTGAGTAAATCGGCGGTGATGGTGGCAACGTGCGGGCCGCTTTCAAACGCCTCGGTGTTGTGATTAAACTGGACATAGGCGCTTTCTATCAGATTGCGTCCTTCGGGTTGCTGCGGCGCAAAAATGTCGTTTGTCCGCTTTAATCCGTCGAGAATCCGCTGTACGGTCTGTTCGGTACGTGCCAATGGTGTGCCCTGCGGCATCAGCAGACGCGCCAACACCACATCGCCTTCAAGTTCAGGAAAACCCTGTACCTTAAGTTGTCCTGAGACAATCATTCCCGCCGACAGAATAAAAAGAGCCAATGTTATACTGAACACCAGGTATCGATGATGAATCAGGCGGTTTACAAGATCCCGGGTAAGTTTTTGTTGCAACCACTCGATTATTGCCGTAAACCGTTGACGCAACGGATTCGCGCTGTCAGGATTAAAGTGACGCATGGCGTGATTCAGATGCGCGGGCAGAATAAGAAATGCCTCGATCAGACTAACGGCCAGCACCAGCAGTAAAATCATGGGAACCACCCGTAACACGCGTCCTATTTGACCACCGATAAAAGCGAGCAATCCAAGAATACACATGGTGGTGATGAATGATGAAAATACACCCGCGGCAACCTCCCGGGTGCCATCTATGGCAGCCGCGAGCGGCGACTTGCCCTTTTGACGATGGACCGCGATATTTTCGGCGATAACGATGGCATCATCCATAAGCAGACCCAGCGCCAGCAACAGGCCGACCATGGTGAACATGTTGACACTGAGTCCGAGATGCGGCGCAATCAGAAACACGCCGAGAAAAGAGACCGGCAATCCCATGGCAACCCAGAAGGAAACACGGATGTGAAAAAATACCCACATAACCAGAAAAACCAGAATAAGTCCCTGAATGCCGTTAGATACGAGCATGTTAAGCCGGTCGGACAGAATCAGCGACTCGTCCCGGCTGACAGTCAGTGACATTTGTGGATGGCGTTGTTTTTCAGCCGCGATGAATGATTTCGCCAGTTTGGCGATACGAATGGTGTCCTGAGCCTTTGTTTTGCGGATGTTCAGGCGAGCGCAGCGGTTGCCATTCATAACGATTTTTTCTTCGTCCAGCTCGAACAAATCTTTGATGGTGGCAATATCGCCGAGTCGGACTTCTGCCCCGTCGTGACCGGCCCAGACAACAATTTTTTCAAGTTCTTCAGGGGTGCGGCGTTTTTCGTCAAAACGCAATAGGATATCGTGTTCGCCGGTTTCTATTATTCCCAGCGGGACTTCCTGACTCTGGGCGGCGATGGCCTTGACCACCATTGGCACGGTAAGTTTAGTGCGGCGCAGTTCGGCTTCAGACAACAACACACGCAATTGATGCTGCGAAAATCCCTCAATCTCAATCAGGGTCAATCCGGCCTCCTGCATCCGGTCTTTCAAATCTTCGCTGTAAGCTTTCAGATCGGGGATACTCATTGGTCCGGCTACCAGCAAGCTCATAACCAGATCTGTGCGTCCGAGTTCGTTGATAATCGGCTCTTCAACGTCTTCCGGAAAATCGTCGATGGCATCAACGCCGCGCGCGACATCATCGAAAAACGTCTGAAAATTACCGTTTTCGTCCATTTCAACCACAATAATGGACAGACCTTCGCGGGAATCGGAGCGAATTTCGCTGATATAATTGATATCGTCAAGAGCATCTTCAACTTTTCGCGCAACCGCCTCTTCAACATCTTCAGCCGTTGCGCCGGGATAGAGAATACGGATTTCCACCTCGCCGGGAGCGTAGTCCGGCATGGTTTCGCGGAGTATTCCCGGCAATGAAATCAGACCGGCAATCATGAATACCGCCATCAGCAGGTTGGCGGCAGTGGGGTGTCCCGCGAAAAATCGTATCATTGTTTTGTTTCCCGTCCTTCGGCCTGCTGAACGATAGACGCGGCCAGCTCTGAATCGGTTACGGATTCTACCAGCATGCCTTCAATTGCCGGAGTCGGATCGGAAACTATGATCGTCTCGCCTCCAACAAGTCCCGACTTGATCACAACCAGATCATCCCGGGTAGAGGCGATTTCAACCTTTCTGGTTTGTAATCGCTGGTTTTTATCGACCAGACAGACAATATTATCGCGTATGGCACCGCGCGGCAGTACTATTGTATCGGGCTGCGGAGAAGCTCGCAATTCCATTTCGCAGTACATGCCGCGCACAAGCGCCGGACGCACTCCGGGAATTATTTTTTCATAAGGAGAATCCACTACCGCCACGACATTGATGACGCGAGTACGCGGATCAACGGTTTCCCGAATGCGGTCAAATTGTGCCGGCCAACTCGTTTCCCAGTTGCCGCTACGCAGGCGAATGGTTACGGTCAGGTCGAAAAGATCGCGCAACTTTTCCATCGTGATACCCGGCCGGAATTGGAGACGTTTTCGGGGGGAGATCAGACTACGCATTTGTTCCGGACGGAATTTGGCTTCAACTTCAACTGCCGCGATCCCGTGTGCTTCAAACAACTGTTGACCAGTATTCAGGTGTTGCCCCTTGCCAAGCCTGACCTCACCGAGACGACAGTCGAATGGTGCCCTGATAACGGTGCGTTGTAAATCCAGATTGGCTTGATTCAAATTGGCATCATGAACCGCCAGCGCGGCTTCGAGCGCTTCGCGCCGGGCTGGAATCTGGGCAATGGCGTTTTCAATACGCTGTATCACCTGTTTTTGTTGCAGAAATTTGCGTTCCTCGCGATCCACGGCATCGGGAGATACCACGTTTTTTCCCGACAGGTTGCGCAGGCGTTCCAGTGATTGTCGGGCCAGAGTCAACGAATGATTTTCAATTTTAAGCGAAGCATTCTGACTTTTTTCTTCCGCGACCAGTTCGCGTAAACGGGCACGGATTTCACCGATATTTGCTTTTAACCCTGCCACCGACAGTTCATAGTCTGCCGGATTGATTTTTAACAGTACTGTGTCCGCTTTTATCAACTCGCCGGACTCAAGCTGCGGATGAATGGCAACAATGGCACCTTTCACCTCCGCTATCGCCTGCCAGACGCGCCTCGGCCCGGCCAGACCATAACCTGTTGCCTTGGGAACCAGCGCTACCACAGGAACTTTAATGACGCGTAAGGGTCGGCTGATTTCAGCCGCATCTTTTTTGACCGGGCCGGAACGCATCCGCTGTAAAACCACCACTACTGCCACAGCAACAATCAGCGGGAGTAGTCGCAATGCGATTCGTGACAATTTTCGCAATCTATTTATCAATGTCCCTCTCATTGCATTCTATCTCCTTAATTTTGGCGATTCGCGCTGAGTAGCATAAGGAATATACAGCTTCTTCACGGGATCGTCAACCAGGTAATTGTGTCCTTTCGCCGCGCCTACCACTCGTGCCGACGTTTTTCCGGCGTTGATTTAAAGCTCATCTGGCATCACTTTTCAATCCGTGAAATTCGTGGACAACCTTTCCTTTCTTCTTTGCGTTCTCCGTGCCTCCCATGAGATAACTTTTCCTTCTCCCTACCCTTCCGACATGTTCTCGATGGTGAATAAATCCCGATTACGACAACAAAAAAAAGGAC
Source organism: Victivallaceae bacterium (assembly GCA_018400135.1). Lineage (GTDB taxonomy): Bacteria > Verrucomicrobiota > Lentisphaeria > Victivallales > Victivallaceae > M55B135. The sequence continues at coordinate 205 of JAGYNC010000219.1, read as the reverse complement.
TCAACGCGTGATGCAGACGCGTTGAGTCCGAAAAAGAAATCCCGGCATCGTGCTACTCTCCCACATTCAAATATGCAGTACCATCGCCGCTGGAAGCCTTAACTGACGTGTTCGGGAAGGGAACGAGTGTTTCACCTCCGCTATGGACACCGGAAAAATATACAAAAAAGAAGGTTGGTTCAAGAATCTGAGCCTGGAGTATTTC
>JAGYNC010000218.1 GCA_018400135.1 Victivallaceae bacterium | reverse complement strand
TCTTCTTGACAAAGACCTTCTCATGGGAGGCACGGAGAGGAAAGTAATGAAAAATTAAAAATTAAGAATGAAAAATGTCGGGGGGAGAGGAATAACTATCCACGAATTTGCACAAATTGAAAAACCATGACATCCGTATCACTCATAAGATACTTTTTATTAGCCACGAATTGCACGAATCACACGAATCAGAACATCTTTGAAAAGTCTTGATGAAACTTCCATACTTTTCAAACCTGTTCTGGTCATTCTCCCATTAGTGTTCAATTAGTGTAGATTAGTGGTTTAAAAAGTTTCCCTCTTCTTATTCCCCCCTGATTTTTCATTCTTCATTCTGCATTTTCAATTCCTACATTTCTAAAACGGAGATGTCAGCAGAACAACATTTTTCTGTTTTTTGCTCAGTGCGGTCAGTTCATCGGTAAAGCCGGATTTACTGAAGAGGAGAACCCGATAATCAGCGGCCATCGGCAAATTTTGTTGAGAAATGCATTCTTCTAGTGATTTAAGAATCGATAATCCAACCTTTTGGTTTGACCATTTGCATTCGCCTACCAAAGAGAGTTTGTTGTCAGTGTTAACTCCGGCAATATCGATTTCGTAGTCCTTGCCCCATTGCCGGCCAATCCGGACACATTCGCGTCCCAGGTAGTTATGTCGCGCATACTGTCTGGATAAATCCTCAAAACAATAAGCAATATGTTTTTTGATGAGCGGTTGTAGTTTGTTCATGATGATTTCCTGCTCGTCGAACTCGAGAAAACTTTCGTAAGGGTAGATGCAGCCGAACCAAAGTCGCAAGAATGGTTCGACGATCAGATAAATTCCCCGTTTGGAAGCGGCGGGATTTTTTTCCAGAACCGGCACTTCGCGATAGACAAGAAAGAGATCTTTCAGCAGGTCAATGTAACGGGTTAACTGATTTGCCGGCAGTGCGAGTCTGCTGCCGAGTTCGGATATTTTACTGCATCCGCTGCTTAGTGCGTTGAGGATACTCCAACAAGTGTTAGGCGAATTCATTTCCTCCTGAAGGATATATTTGGCCTCGTTGAAGAGAATACTGTTCCTGTTCAGTAAAAGATGCGACAATCCGCTCTTGAACGTTTTGTGTCCCTGCAGCAATTCCATGTAGCGGGGGGTGCCGCCGCATATCGCGTAGAACTCAACCAGGGTACGGGTATCGGTGATATCCGGAAAAAATTCGGGAAGGTTGTCGGGTCTTATCGGAGCGAGCAGCAGTTGCAGCGAGGCGCGTCCGTACAGAGGGGCGGAGTGCGCCAGTGTCTCCTTGTACATCATCGAAGTGATGGAGCCGCAAAGTATCAAAAGAAGATTCTTTCGCGACCACTTTTCATCCCACCATTTCTGAATAATCGAGGAAAATGCAGGTTGCACTTGGCACAGGTATTGATATTCGTCAATGATAAAGATGAATTTGTCGTTATTCGGAAGTACGCGGTCGAAAAGTGCGAAAAGTTCGTCCCAGCCAGTGAAATCTATTTCTTCCAGAAGTGGTTCGTTGAGCATGGCGGCCAGGGCGTTCCCCAAGGCGTTGATCTGCAGTTTTTCTCCGGCACGACTTGACATGAAATAGCAATGGTGCCGCTGCGTTGCGAATTGTTTCAGCAGGGCAGTTTTGCCGAGACGCCTTCTGCCGTAGACAATAGCTAATCCAGCACCTGGGCGCTGGTAGAGTTCTTCCAGTGAGTTTAACTCGACAGTTCTGTTTATGAAATTATTCATATTTAAAATATAATATTACGAATATGAATTACAAGGGAAAATTTTTTAAACTACTAATCGGACGCTAACGCAAGGATTTTTTTTGTTGCGGCAAGCCGCAAGGGGAGGGAACTTTTTAAACCACTAATCTTCACTAATCTGACACTAATTGTATTGCGGCAAGCCGCAGGGGGAGGGGAGTTTTTAACCACTAATCTTCACTAATCTGGCACTAATTGTATTGCGGCAAGCCGCAGGGGGAGGGGAGTTTTTAACCACTAATCTTCACTAATTTGACACTAATGGGAGAACTTTTGTTTGTTGCGGCAAGCCGCAAGGGGGGAGGGGACTTTTTAACCACTAATCCTCACTAATCTGGCACTAACGGGGATTTTTTTTGAATTATTAGTGTTTCATTAGTGTCAATTAGTGGTTAAAATTCCTTTTGACCCCGATCCCGATAGCGATCCCGATAGCGATTTCGATGGAATATTCCTACACTACCTACATGTTCTATATGGTTAACTTCCCCCCTCCTCCAATTTTTCATTCTTCATTTTTCATTTTTCATTTTTCATTTTCCCCCTCGTGTGCTATATGGTTAACCTCCCCACTCTACAATTGCCATCGGCTCAAATTGTAATATCCTGCAATAACCGACAAATTGACACCGCCGTGATTTTCGAGTTCAAGGCGAAGCTGTCTTCACCCGCGTGTATGACATATAAATGCTTGAGATTCAAGTCGGTTATCGCGTTTTTCATCGAGTGGCTCACCCCTGGCGAACTGGTTCGTTTCACTTCGAAACCGATCCGCGTATTTCCCCTGACCAGCAACAAATCGAGTTCGAGTCCGGCATGGGTGCCCCAGAAATAACACTCCTCTCTTTCTATCTCGAGTTTTCTGATTATTTCACCGATGACGAACCCCTCCCAGCTCGCCCCGCATTTCGGATGTCCTTTGAGATCAGTCAATGTTCTTACGCCAAGAAAGTTATGGGTGATTCCGGAATCGACAATAAAAATCTTCGCCGACTTGATCTGTCTTTTGGAGATATTTTCGTGCCACGGTCGCAATATTCGTACCATGAAGCAGTCGGCGAGCTTGTCCAGATAGCCGCGGATGGTGGTATCCGCAACGCCGAAGGAGCGACCGAATTCGGAGGCGTTCCAAATCTGTCCATGATAGTGGGCCAGCATTGACCAGAAGCGAAACATGGTTTCGCCGGACACGCGAATTCCCAATCCGGGCAAATCCCTTTCAAGAAAGGTTCTGATGAAATTTCTCCGCCATAAAAAACTTTTCGCGTCGGTTGCCGCCGTGAACGCTCTGGGAAAACCGCCTCTGAGCCACAGGGCGTCAATCTGCTTCATCCCGGTTTCCTCGAGCGACAGGCCATATAATTCGTAAAAACATATTCTGCCGGCCAACGTTTCCGATCCCTGCCTTAAAAGATTTGGCGCGGCACTGCCAAGGACGACAAACTTGGCGGGCGCGTTCTCTCGGTCGGCAAGGACACGCAACACCTCGAAGATTTCCGGTTTGCGCTGAATTTCATCCAATATCACCAGTCCGCGAAGCGGTCGGAGCGCCAGCATTGGGTCATTCAGTCTGGCGACATCTTCCGGATTCTCAAGATCAAAGATGGTCGTGTCTTTTCCGTTTGAACTGAACCCGGCGGCGATTTGCCTGGCGATGGTTGTTTTGCCAACCTGACGGGCGCCGATAATCCCGACAACCGGATAATCATCAACATATTCCAGAATTTTTGTCAGATCATTACTTCTGTTAATCATATTGAAATCTCTGTTGTTATCGCCGATATTTCAATGCAATATAAAGCTCGCGATGGGAAATGCAAATGTTCATCCGTTGATTTTAGCATCCACTGCGCCGGAGACACGGAGATACCGAGGAAGAAATTAACCATGTAGCACATATAGATCATATAGGAAAAAGGGAAATTCATCGTGAATTTATTTTGCGGGAGCAAAATATACTCTATCTGGTTGAAGATTTAACTTTTGACGAGCTGGATTGCGGATTGGTTTTTCGACGTTGCAGGCACCGTCCGACTTTACGGTGACACCACTAGAGAGTAGGATTAATGCGTTGCATGATTTTGATTGTTTACATGTACAGCGGAACAGCCGGAATGGTTAATAACGCCCAGCCGCAAGGGGAGTTTTTTAAACCACTAATCTGCACTAATTTGACACTAATTTGTTGCGGCAAGCCGCAAGGGAAAAACCTTTAAATACCTTTTTAAACCACTAATTGACACTAATTGAACACTAATTTAAGAACTTTGAATACCTTTGTTGAGATAATCCAAATCGGGATCGGGTCTCCAAATCGATCCGATGTCCGCATGGATGGGCAGCCGGATATACAGGATAAAATAAAATCTTGTTAATTCTGTCTAAAAAAGTTCCGGCGGAGCCGGTTAAGTTCAGTTTTTTATTGCGGCTTTGCCGCAATAAAAAATCCTCCCGTTAGTGTAAGATTAGTGAAGATTAGTGGTTAAATCTCCCCCAGTGTTCTCTGTGGTT
>JAGYNC010000217.1 GCA_018400135.1 Victivallaceae bacterium | reverse complement strand
ATCCAGAAAATCACCTATCAGCAAACCGGAGATTTCCGCCTCTACCCCACCTTCAACGGTTCGTCTAAGTCTATAAAATGGCTACCTTGCCCGGAAATATACGAACCTGGTCGAGACTGCGCCTGGACAAAAACCCGTAAAGCAATCAGAAAACGCAACCTGTCAACAAGAGAGATAAATGAATAAATTATCGAAAATGAAAAAGTTTTGTGCGCTGGCTTTCGCATCCACTCAGGTGATCACCTCTACGGAGAAGGCGTTGGCAGCGGAGACGGAAGATTCCCTGCGTGTCGGCTGGTCGATGGTTGATATTACTCCGGGTAAGCCGGTATTTCTCGCCGGTTACTCATATGCGCGAGTATCGGAAGGCGTTGAAGATCCTGTTTCCGCCACCGTGTTGGCCCTGGAGTCGCCGCGGGACGGAACGGAAGTCGTGATGGTCAGCTGCGATTTGCTCAATATCAGCGATTCCCTGCGTGACAGCGTACGTAGGGCAGTTTCCCGAGCTGTTCCGGAACTTTCGCCACAATCGATATTGATGATGGCCACTCACACTCATAACGCCCCGTACGCCGGTACTACGATAAGGTACAGGCCTGAGTCCCCGCCAGATACCGATCCCTACGGCATTGACGTGGATGTCATTGATCCGGTCGATTATGTATCTTGGGCTTCTGAGCGGATTGCCGACGCGGCGGTTCGCGCCTGGAATAATCGTTCGCCCGGAGGCGTCGCGTATGGATTATCCCATGCGGTGGTTGGCCAGAACCGTCTGGTCGCCTATGCCTCTGGGCAATCACAAATGTATGGAAAGCCCAATAAGGCGAGCTTCCGTCACATCGAGGGCTACGAAGATCATTCTCTCAACATATTGGCCACTTACAATCAGGGCAAGCTTTCCGGACTGGTGCTGAATATCGCCTGTCCCTCGCAGGTCGGCAGCGCCTTTATGATCAGTGCCGACTTTTGGCACGACGTCCGCGCCGAGCTGCGCTCTCGTCTGGGCAACAAACTGTTCATTCTTGCCCAAACAGCGGCGGCGGGCGATCAGAGCCCGCAAACCATACGCAACAAGGCGGCTCAGTATAGGATGTTGAGTTTGGCTAGGCGAAGTTGGCGGCACGAAATTGCCACCCGCATCGCGGACGCCGTCATAAACACATTGCCATTGATTGAAAAGGAGATCGACTTCGCGCCGCGGCTACAGCATCATGTCGACCAACTGGAATTGCCGCGCCGATTCATTCCCGAAGACGACATGCTCAAGGCTAAGGCGGCGGTGGTTGACGGGCAGCGGGCCTACCGGGAAATGCTGGTGGAGCTGAAAGCCGATCCGGCTCTGCGGGCTCGCAAACAATGGTATGTGGACATTTCCAGAGCGCATAGGGCTGTGCGTCGTCAACAGAACGTGATCCACAGGTTTACGCTGCAGCAGAATCATCCGACGTTTACGATAGAGACGCATGCCGTGCGCCTTGGCGACGTTGCCTTTGTCAGTAACCCGTTCGAATTATATTTGGATTACGGCATCCAGATACAGGAGCGCAGCCCGGCTACCCAGACCTTCGTTATCCAGCTTGCCGGTCCCGGCTCTTATCTACCTACCAAGCGCTCAATCGCCGGCGGCGCTTATGGTGCCGTGCCCGCCAGCACCGATGCCGGGCCAGAGGGCGGCGAAACGCTGGTTGAGTGGTCTGTCGCCGCCCTTGCCGAACTGTTCAAGGTGGAGGATCTCGGGTTGCTGCCGGAAGCGGGATGCAGTTGGGAGTTTCGCATTGACCCGGAAGGCAAAGGAATTGAATCAGCCTGGCATTGTGAAGCAAAAGATTCCGATAACTGGCTGCAGATTCCGGTGCCCGCCCGGTGGAGCCAAATTGAAACCGTCGGCGACTACCTTGGTTATGGCTGGTACCGCACCCATTTCGCCATGCCTAAGCAACTGCGGGGACGAAGTTTGCGGCTCCATTTCGGCGCGGTCGACGAACAGGCGTGGGTTTATCTAAACGGTGAACTTGTCGGTGAACATTCCGTCGAATCTACCTGCCTGTCGCCGGGATACCTTTGGGACCAGGAGTTCACCGTGGACCTCCCTGCTAATGTCCTGAGTACCGAAGGGGAAAACCTGCTTGTCGTGCGCGTACATTCACATAAAGGACAAGCTGGCATTTACAGGCCGGTGCAGATCTCACTGCGGTAAATACCTCCTCTTTTTGCGAAAGGACATTTGTTGTGACCACGCTACTATGTATCGATATTTGTGATTTCGGCGCTGTCGGCGATGGCGAGACGAAAAATACCGACGCCATCCAAAGCGCTGTAAACCAGTGCCATGCGAATGGTGGAGGCAGAGTGATTGTTCCGCCGGGGATTTTTCTGACCGGTACTGTTTTCCTCAAGAGCAATGTGGAACTGTATCTTTGCCATGCCTCTGTACTTAAAGCCAGTCCCGATTTGGCCGATTATAACCAAACCGACTGTTTTGCACAAAATAACATTTTGTCAACCGACAATGTTACCGGCGCTCACTTAATTATCGCCCACGAGGTCGTCAACGTCGCAATTACCGGCAGTGGCATGATTGACGGCAACAGTCCGGCCTTTTTCGACTCGCAGGAAGACGACTGCGGCTGTTACGTCATCAAGGATCAAAGACCGGGACAAATGCTGTTTTTCTGTGAAAGCGAAACAATCAGATTGGCCGATATTACTCTCAAAAACGCGCCCTACTGGGCGTGCTTCCTGCACGGGTGCGAAAATGTCTTTGTCCGGGGCATGAAAATCAACAGTCTCCGTAAAACGAAAAACGGCGATGGTATCGATATTGACTGTTGCCGCAACGTTACTGTCAGTGATTGTATCATCTCTTGCGGGGATGACTGTATTACGCTGCGAGGAGCCAACCGTCACCTGAAAAACAAATCCCGGCACTGCGAAAATGTAACCGTTACAAACTGTGTGTTGAATTCGCCGTGCAACGCATTGCGGATCGGCGTAGGAGAAGGAACCATAAGAAACTGCATTTTTTCCAACATCGTTATCGAAAATGGAAGAACAGGAGTGAATATTGTCTCCAAGTATTCCCGACAGGATGAGCGAAGCGGCGTCACGATCAGCAATATCAAATTCATGAATTTTATCATGGATACAATCCAACCGTTCTATATCGTTTCCGGTTGGGATGCCACCGTCACAATTGAAAATATTTATTTTTCCGGCATCACGGCCACCGCATCGAAGACCTCCTGCATCCACGGGAACACAAACGTCAGCTTAAAAAATCTTCACTTTGAGAATGTTGACATAGAAGTCAGAGGCGGAAAAGATTTTATGACCGCGGAAGAAACCGCTGTAGATACATACAAATATACTGAAACCGGCGCTCCTTTACGCTGGGGCCTCGATACGGTGTTTCTTGTCGGTAAAGCGGATCATGTTGAATTTAAAGATGTTAAATTCAACTGGGAAAACAGCGAAGCGCCTTGGCAACATTGTTTTAAAACAGTAGACTGCGAAAACTTTGCTGTAACGGCAAAACACCTTTCTTCCCCGCCCGCAACCATGTCATTGGAAAAGTAAGATCGCGCCAGGACACCTCCATTGTCGGCTTACAGCAGCAGGTAAGCCACTTTGCGGAACAACTTGACTGATTCGAACGGCAGTTGTTCGGCAAGAAATCAGAGTAGTGTATGGACATCATCCCGCTACAGCCGGCTCTGGGAAACGCACTGAATTATAGAAAATCTGGGCTCTTGTCCCGACCTTGGACCAGAGACCTGAACAGACGCCGCAAGGGCTTTATCAAGTCCTTTATTCTAATCAAAACTCGGTTTGGTTCAACTTAAGCACTGTGGAATTTATACCAGCGCCGTTCCTGACGTCTGCGATGAGCAGCAAATTTTGCTGGTTCGGGAACCGAAATCCTGATTTCACGTCCGTCATCCGGATGCCTGAACTGAAGTTCCTGAGCCCATAAAAAAAGTCCCTTGCTTTTCAGAACATGTTCGCCTCCGTATAATCGATCCCCAACTATGGGATGTCCAAGACTTGCAAGATGCCGGCGTATTTGATGCGTGCGACCGGTAACAGGTGTAACTTCAAGCGTTGTTATCCAATTGTGGTTGAGTGAACGTGTACAGAAAAGGCAGGAATAATGGCTCTCAGCATTACGACCATCTATAGGTTCAGAGATAATGCCGGTGCGCGACCGCATTTTGCCAGCCACGATAGCACGATATTTCTTCTGCACTTGCCTTGTCTCAAAATCCTGTGGAGCAGTCTTTTCACCGTTAACCAGC
>JAGYNC010000216.1 GCA_018400135.1 Victivallaceae bacterium | reverse complement strand
CGACAGGCTGCGGGTTCTGAAGGCGAAACACTGTCCCGTTTAGTTTCAGCTCGTGTCGTTGTGGAAACAACAAAAAAAAGCGAAAAAATCTTTAATTCTTGTCTTTAATCGCGGTATATTCACACCAAACTGTTGGATATATAGAAAGCGCATAATAACGGCTGGAGTAGTGACATGGGCAGGTTTCCGGATGTGGGCACAAAATTTGATGGAATTCTGACATCAAAACAGGTACCCCGTGACCAATGGGGGGAATACAGGAAATGGTTAAGATTCTATCTTCATTTCTTCGAGAAGAAGGCGAAAAACGCGGCAAAGGAACCCATGTGGCAGTGTTTTTTTGCAATCCCTCACTCTTTGGGTGGGGGTCGAGGCTAATACACCCGAGGAGGAACGATTAGCGTGCTGGCTTAAGAAGAGAAAACGCAAGCAAGGATGCTTACGGTACTTTGGTGCCCCGCGTGGTGCATGCTTCCGGACGGCTTCTACTCGTTGCCGTTCTCCTCGACCGATTCCCAATGTGTTCGGTATTTACTTGATCATTGGACATTTCATGTTGGATATTGGATATTTAAATCTCATGTTGCCGACAATAAGGATGTCCCTCCACCAGCCTCTGTGCCTTTGTGCCTTCGTGTGATAAACCTCTCTCAACCCTGGCGCTGCTTTTTCGGACGGCCGGAGGCCGTCCCTCCACCGGCCCGCGGCCGGTATATCGCTCTCCGTGTGATAAATCTCCCCCCATAAGTAAACGCTGAAAAACAGGGGAAAGGGAATATCTCACACCAAGGCACTAAGAACACGGAGGGGTTTCCGCCTGCGGGAGACAGCGCTCCGCGACCTATTTTCCCCCTTTCACCCCGTCTCCGCTTCACCCCGTCTCCGTTTCATGCGCCTCCGTGCCTTCGTGTGATAAACCTCTCTCAACCTCGGCGCTACTTTTCGGACGGACAGGAGGCCGTCCCTCCATGAGCTTTGCCTGTATTATCCCGCGCCTTCTGGCGCAGCGGAGGGTCGTGCTCCCGCGCGACCGTTTATTCTGGCCTGTGGCCGATAAGTATCGCCCTCCGTCGTGCGGAGCCGCGTTCCAGTAGCTTGCGTTCTCCGGACGCAATCAGCATTATCTGGAAAGTTTGAGTACCTCTCAAACCTTCCCGAAAATGTTATTTACTAACTGATAAGTATTGACTTGCGTCAATAATCGGATAGTTGAATCTCTGGATATGATAACCGTTAATCCGGCTACTTGTCTGGAAAAATCAGGCAAATATCACGTTCGACAGCACTTCAGTCGAAGCATCGAGCTGCTGGCCGACGGATGCGGGCGTAATTCACCGGCTGCTGGAACGGGTTTACGTCTACAGCCGGAAACTTGAGCGCTTCGGTATTCAACCCATACCGGATTTCTATCTGCCAGTCTGGTTCAAGGAATTGAAGGAACTGCTGTTCAAGATCAACAATGCCAATGGAACTGAAATATGTATTCGAGTTTGGGCGTATGCGCCGTCGGGGGCTGGAAAATGTCCGGGCTGAAATGACCGAAAAAGTCATTGCTTATAACCCATTTCAAAGAAATGTTCTTTGAAATGAACAAAGACCGAGAGAAGAAAAGCCTTTAGGACATGCGGAGCATGAACCCTGAAAGGCTTTTCGAGCACGGTCTAATTAGACCGTGATCGAAAATAAGCTAAGTTGTTCATCAATAGCTGTTTGGATTGCAGCGTCGTGCTGAACTTCATCGCGGCGGAAAACATACGGGCAAAGCCCGTGGAGGGACGGCCTCCGTGCCGTCCGGAAAAGTTATGAATAAATATGCAGTAAAATTGAAAATATGCGGGATGACCCGCGAGGATGATGTTCGGGCAGCGGTTGCCGCCGGCGCTGATTATCTCGGGGTTATTTTCCATCCGCGCTCACCGCGCTATGTTACCCTTGAACGCGCGGAAAATTTGCTTTGCCTGGTCCCGCCAAGCGTCGGCAGGGTAGGGGTGTTTGTTAATCTTCCGGCAGAAGAAGTAGTAGCGATTATGAAGCGGTGTCGCTTGGATATTGCCCAACTGCATGGCGATGAGTCGCCGGAAACCGCATTGGCTATTGGTCGGGAACGCGTCTGGAAAGCAGTGACGCTGAATAATCCGGATGATGTGGAACTGGCAGCAGCTTTTCCCGCCGCCGCTATCCTTGTGGATTCCCGTACCGCCACAGAATATGGCGGTACCGGTAAAATCACCGACTGGCAGCTCGCGGCACGGGCAGCTCAACGTGTCAATCTGGTTCTCGCCGGCGGCTTGAGTCCGAATAATGTAATTTCCGCGATTCAGCAGGTGAACCCATTCGCCGTCGATGTCAACAGCGGTATCGAGTCCACGCCGGGAATCAAAGAACACGAACTGCTACGCCGCCTTGCGCAGACACTCCGGCACCACCACGACTGAAATAAAATGTTATTAACCATTGATAAATATGGACTTGAGTCCATGAATTGGTGCTTGGCAGCCGCCGGATATCACCGTCAATCCGGCTGCTATTATGCGGCCACATATGCAGTTTTTTGCATTTGAGATATTCTTTCTTATTTGCGCCCGGAGAGCGCAAGCTACCGAAAAGCAAATCACATCGCAAAACAAATTCACGTTGCCGATTCTCCATAGTTTTTAAATTCGTGCAGATAAGTGTAATTTGTGGCTAAAATTCTCCCCTGCGTTCTTCGTGGTTAAACTTCTTTCGATTTCGATAGCGATTTTGATGAAATCTTCCTACAATTCCTACAATTTCTACATGTTCTATATGGTTAATCTCTCATCTAATTTTTTATTCTGCATTATTAATTTTTCATTTTCCTCAGAGTTCTTTGTGCCTCTGCGTGATAAATCTTCCTCAACTCTCGCGCTGATTTTCCGGTATTGCGGCACTGGAAAGAGCAAGTAATTTTCTCACAGTGCGACGGAACGGGATTTTTTTACGGCATCGCCGTCGTTTAGGGATGCGGGGGGAGCCACCACCACTTCATCGTTCGCGTTCAATCCTTTGATCACCTGGACTTCCCTGTCGTTTTTCAGTCCAACTTTGATGGTGGTGAGGCGGCAATGATTGTTGACAATGCGGAATACCTGCCAGTTGCCATCGTCGTTGCGGAACAGAGCCGTTCTGGGGATTTTGAGTGTTTGAGGATTTTCGGCGGTATGGATTCTGACATAGAGGCGATAGGCGACCCCAAGTCTGCTTTCCGGCTTCGAGACGAAAGTGCTGGTTACCTTGACGCGTTGTTCTTCCACTCCCAGTGAGGAAATTTTAGTTATAGCCCGGGGAGCAACCCGGATGACTGTTCCTTTGACTTTGTCAATGCCCAAAGCGCCGCCGTAGATATCAACGCGGTTGCCGGGCATAATATTGATGGCATCGCGCGAGAGAATGTTTGAATTCACTTCAAGCATTGTCGGATCGCCGATTTCTAGCAGCAGATCGCCGGCACGCAATATTGTTTCATTCTGATGATAGCGATTGAGAATGATGCCATTAATTGGACTGGTTATAAGGGCTCGTTTTATATCGCGTTGCGCCTTTGCCAGTCTGGCCAGCGCGGCTTCACGTTGGGCAATCAGGATATCGCGGTCGAGTTTCTTGCGGGTCAAATACTGCTTGATGTATACCGGAGCCAGCGCGAATATGCTTTGAATAGTTTTGGTAGCGTTGTAGAGCAATACGTCGGCTTCATATTCAATCAACGCTTCAGCGGCGGCGGTGTGTGTTTGCTTGAATTCCTTTTCGCTGATGGCCTGTTTCATTTTCTCTGCACTCTGCAAATTCCATTGGGCAAAGTCGCTGCGGGCCTTTGATGCCTCGGCTTTTTTCAATGCGGCATCAACCGTGTCGGCCATGGTGCTGAGCCAACCTTCAGACTCTTTGATAGCGGTTTTTTCAATGGCGTTATATTGGTTCAGGACAAGTGATGCATCCGCCATTTTTACCTGGGCGGTATTTTCCGCGATAATGGTTTCCAGATCGGCAACATCCATCTTTGCCACTACTTCCCCCGCCTTGACCAGCGTGCCCGGCGTTGCCATAATTGGCATAATCCGTCCATCCAGCGGCATGCTCAACTGATAAACGCGTGGCAGTGAGGTTATTGCGGTTTCTTCGATATAGGCACTGATGGGGCCTTCTTTCACTCGGGTTGATTGTACCGGTGTCCCGCCTGGCGCGAACATCAGATAGAGTGCCACAATAACGCCAGTAGCCACAATCACGATCAATGTTTTTTTCATTTTTTTCTCCGTTAATTAGACCGTGCTCGAAAAGCC
>JAGYNC010000215.1 GCA_018400135.1 Victivallaceae bacterium | reverse complement strand
AACCAAAGGAAAGAGTGAGCGATTACCGACAATTATTGAACTTGCGATATTTTTTGGAAAGAGACTTTACATACAGACAAATCCGGCATATATTTGACATCTGAAAATCAACAGTAAGTCAGGATAGAGAAATAATGACGCAAACCAGCAACAATATTCCGGGCGGACATGAGACGATCCTCATTGTGGATGATCACGAAACTATCTGGGATTTTTTGATTGAGGCGCTACAACAGCTCGGCTATTCAGTATTACTCGCTGAAAATGGCATAGACGCGGTTGAAATCTATCGTTCCAATCCAAACGAAATTGATTTGGTGTTACTTGATATGATTATGCCGAAACAGGGTGGACATCAAACCTTCTATAAGATAAAGGCGATGGACCCAAATGCCTGTATTCTGCTTTCCAGTGGTTATGTCTCTGAGGAAGAAGTCGCGGATTTGCTGCAACAGGGGGCCAAGGGTTTTTTGCCGAAACCGCATCGTATAGCCGATATGGCAAAGGAAATTCGTCGGATTCTTGATAAAAAAAGATAGTTTTACGCTTGATATCTGTAGTTTTGACTGTAATTTAACCGAGTTTTGTCTTTGATGAATGAGCGCCCGTAGCTCAATTGGATAGAGCGTCTGGCTACGGACCAGAAGGTTTGGGGTTCGAATCCCTACGGGCGTGCCAACTTTGAGTTTTTGAAATATAGATTATACTGAAAATGGGAATATTATCATGGCACATAAAAAAGGTCAGTCGAGTAGTCGTAACGGGCGTGACAGTAACCCCAAGTATCTCGGGGTCAAGACATATGGCGGGGAAACCGTAACCGCTGGCAGCATTATTATCCGGCAGCGCGGAACCAAATTTCATCCCGGCAAAAATGTTGGCTGCGGCAGGGATTTTACTCTGTTTGCGCTATGCGACGGTATGGTTGAGTTCAAGAAAAGTCAGCGCAAAGTGAATATTATCCCAGCGTAACGGACGTACAGAGGGCAAACTTCTGTCGGTTAATATTCAGACAATGTTGCTTTTAAAATGGTTGAGACCCGGTTTGTGCTGGGTCTTTTTTTTATCCGGGTTAATAAATATGTTTGTTGATAAAGCAAAAATTGTGGTAAAAGGTGGCGACGGCGGTAATGGCTGTTGCAGTTTTCGCCGGGAAAAATTTGTTCCCAAGGGTGGCCCCGACGGCGGGGATGGCGGGGGTGGCGGCAATGTCGTTTTGCGTACCTGTACCGGCGAGCAGAGTTTGGTGGATTTGGTCTATAATCGTCACTTTGCGGCCGAACGCGGTCCTCATGGCAAAGGAAAAAATATGCACGGGCGACGGGCGGCGGATATTATCCTTCGGATTCCGGCTGGTACGGTGGTGAAAAATGTTGACACTGGCGAATTGATTGCCGACCTGGCAGAACCCGATGTAGATTTTATTATTGCCCACGGGGGGAGGGGTGGACAGGGTAATGCCCGGTTTGTTTCCAGCGTCAACCGCGCTCCGAGACAGTGTGAAGAAGGCGAGCCCGGCGAGCTTTTTGACATTGAGCTGGAACTGAAAATTATTGCCGATGTCGGTCTGGTTGGTTATCCTAATGCTGGTAAATCAACTCTTCTTGGTGCGGTTTCCAAGGCACATCCCAAAGTAGCTCCCTATCCGTTTACCACTCTTCACCCGGTGGTAGGAGTTGTTGAACTAGCTGATTACCAGCGCATAACTGTGGCTGATATACCGGGGTTGATTGATGGCGCTCATGACAACGTTGGACTCGGTCATGAGTTTCTCAAACACATTGAGCGGACGCGTGTTCTTGCCTATGTTTTGGATATGGGCAGCGAGGAAAACGGTTGTAAGCCCTGGGACGATTTTAAGCATTTACAAGAGGAACTTGAGCTCTATATGGCGGGACTATCGGAACGTTCAGGGATTATTGTTGCCAACAAAATGGACTTGCCTGAAAGTGCTTCCAATCTGGAACAGCTTCGGGAAAAAATTGCGAGTAGTAATTTGTCGATTATCCCGATAAGTGCCGGACTGGAGGAGGGACTAGACGTGCTGACCAGCAAGCTCGGTGAGATGATTTTTGAGGACGCGTCATTATAATTATGTACAATTCATGCCATTCACAAAGTTTACCCATCCGTTCTGCCGGGAATGTCCTGCCGCGCTCGGAACCGGAGGTGACGGTTTTTACCAGATACGGAACGCTTGGCGCCTCGAGTCGCTATCGCTACTATCTCTATGAGCAACCGTTGCGTCAAGCCGGGCTGAATCTTCGTATTCACAACTTTTTTGACAACCGTTATCTCTCAAGCCTTTACCACAACCATTCCATTGCTTTGGGAGAAGTGTTAAAGGCCTATGCGCGCCGTTTTTATACCGCAAGCCGGGCTTCATCATCTCTTATGCTTGAGTATGAGCTTTTCCCCTACCTGCCATATTGGATTGACCACCTTTTTCTGAAAAATCGCAGATATATCATTAATTTTGACGACAACGTATGGGTAAAATACCAAAATCGGCCACTGCTGCGCGGCAAATATGACCGGTTGGTTCAGCACGCTGCGGGAGTGGTGGTGGCCAACGATTTTTTGTTAAACAAGGTTAAATTGTTCAACCCGGAAGTGATTAAAATTCCAACGGTGCTGGATTTGACGCGCTATCATTGTGATAAGCCGAAATTTGACAAATTTACTATCGTCTGGATCGGGACTCCAGTAACCTATCGCTATGTACAATTTCATGCTGAAATATTTCAGGCGCTGGCGGCAAAATTTGATTTTGAACTATTGGTTCTGGCACGAAAAGAACTGGCAAAAGAGGCCATCCCACACGTGAATATGCGTTTTGTCGACTGGTCTGAGGCCGGTGAAGCGGAAGCGCTCATGCGCAGTCATGTTGGAGTCATGCCGCTGAGTAATGACGAGTTTTCCCGAGGGAAATCAGCATTCAAAATTATTCAGTATCTGGCTGCCGGGCTGCCGGTTATTGCCAGTCCCGTCGGTGAAAACCGACAAGTCGTTAAGCATAATGTCAATGGTTTTTTGGCAACTACCGGGGATGAATGGCTCGATGCGCTGAGCCATTTGCACCGGCAAAAGGATTATGAGAATATGGTGACGGCAGCAAAAGCCTCGGCGTACGATTACTCGATACAAAAATATTTCCCGATAATGCGCGATTACATCAGAGCCCAACTCTACGCATAGATTTGGGATTAACAAAATCGGTAGCCAGAAATCCGAATAAAAATCCCGGATTCTGCCTGGAAAATATATCCATAAAAAACTTGCCGCAAAGCGGTTGCGATCTTTTAAGCTTTACAGAGCACCAGCCTTACGCCGCGACTCCCCCGCGTGCCGACACATTTATCGAAACGCGGTGCTGCTTCTTTCATTGTACCGCAAGCATCCCTGCTTGCGTTTCTCTTCTCAAGCTGGAAGCTTTGGTACTTTTTCCGATCCGGATTTCGATATGGATATTCAGTCCCCAGGTCGGTCGTATTTCCCGCGCCACCGGCGCGACGGAGGGTCGTGCTCCTGCGCGACCGCGCATTTCGGACGGCACGGAGGCCGTCCCTCCACCGGCCTTTGGCCGGAAAAACCATCTTCTTGGCGCCTCCGTGCCTCTGTGCGAGAAACTCTCCCCGCACATCAAACGCCGCAATCAGGGAAAGGGGATTATCTCACACGGAGGCACAAAGGCACAAAGCCGGGAAATACATTTTCTCACAGAGGACACTGAGGCACAGGAAACAAACAATGAAGGTTTGTAGACATGGAAATACGGAGAAGAAGGACAGTTTAACCACTAATCGACACTAATGAACCACTAATAATGGCTCGTCCAACAATTTCTCGGAAATGGCCATGGCGATTTCCTTTCGATTCGTTGAATCTTTAAGTTACTACTTTTGGCTATTTACACAAAAAAGTTTACATACTCCAACCTCTCTTTCTCTGTGCCTCGGTGTTCTCCGCCTGCCTGTCGCGTTCGCGACGCAGACAGGTGGTCAATCTCCTTTCCCCCATTAGTGTCGGATTAGCGAAGATTAGTGGTTTTTCCCTTTCCCCATTTTCGATAGCGATCCCGACCTGCTTGCGCGCGGCGCGCAGGCAAGTAGCGATTTCGATGGAATATCTCTACACTTCTGACATGCCCCGTATGGCGAATCTCCCTCTCCCCATTCCCCCATTTTTCATTCTGCATTTTTCATTTTGCCTTCCATCAGTTATTCTGTCAAAAAACCTCTCCTCCTTTGTACCTCCGTGCCTCTGTGTGAGCAATATTCCCTCCCCTGTTAGTGTCAATTAGTGATTCTCT
>JAGYNC010000214.1 GCA_018400135.1 Victivallaceae bacterium | reverse complement strand
TGCGGCTGATCATTCCCTGACGGGAAGGGGAAAGCTCAAACGTGCGCATCTCCTCCGGAGATTCTTTGGCGCACGTTTTTATGAGACTGAAGCTGACGCTTCAGGGAGGCAGGGAAAACAAAGAAATCGTCGCACTTGTAATTTGGATCCGGGATGGCATTGTTTTGTAACAGGCTTATAATAAAAGTATTAAATGTGAACGGCTCCAATTCAGCCCGTTTAGTCAAACGCGATAATTCCGCTTAAAGAAATAATTCAACATGGGAATCTTAAATCATGACGGAAAAAAAATCTCGATATAATGTTTTATTATTGGTAACTGATCAGCACCGTTTTGATGTGCTCGGATGTATGGGTAATTCCATCGTGGAAACTCCGAATCTTGACCGAATAGCGGCTGAAGGAACACTGTTTCGCCATGCCTACACCGCCTGCCCCTCCTGCGTTCCGGCACGAGCATGTTTGCTCACCGGGATGGACCAATGGCATACCGGAATATTGGGTATGGGCGAGGGACAGGGCGACATGGGAACAAATTTTGAACACACTCTGCCAGGAGAATTGGCCAAGGCTGGCTATTACTGCAAAGGTGTCGGGAAAATGCATTTCTTTCCGCAGCGAGCCCTGAATGGATTTCATCATATAGAACTGGACGAATCGAGACGCCGCCAGGACCCTGACTTCTGTTCCGATTATGAACAGTGGTTCCACGTTCACAAGGATGGAAATTACAGCATGAGCGACGGCCGCGACTGGAACGGCTGGGAAGGGCGTCCCTACGATAACCCCGATTTTCTTCATCCCAACTTCTGGACGGTGGATAGGTCTATTCGGTTCCTGAAAGATAGGGATCGCGGCAGACCGTTTTTCCTGAAAACCTCGTTTGCCCGTCCGCACTCGCCTTATGATGCAATACCGCAATATTTTGAAAAGTACGATCGTCGCAAGTTGCCCGAAGCCGTTGTCGGAGAGTGGGCGGAAATTCACGACGATCCGAAGCAAACCGCCAATCCGGCAGCGTGGCACGGGACGATGAGTAAAGAACAGATTCACAAGGCCCGTGCAGGATATTATGGCAATGTAGAACATATTGATCATGAGATAGGGCGCTTATTGGATGAACTGGAACGGCAAGGCCTGCTGGACGACACGCTGATTATATTCACTGCAGACCACGGCGATATGCTGGGGGATCATCACATGTGGCGAAAAACCTATGCCTACGAAGGCTCCGCGCATATTCCCATGCTTCTCCGTTTGCCCAAGGGCTTGCGGAACAATGTAGTCGCGGAATCCGACAAACCGGTGATGCTACGGGACGTTATGCCGACAGTACTTGATATTCTCGGACTGAAAATTCCAGACTCAGTGGACGGTTCAAGCATGTTGCCGTTGACACTGGGCAAAGACTGCGAGTGGCGCGATTTCGCTCATGGCGAACATTGCTCCTGCTACTCTCCGGAAGAAGAAATGCAGTATCTTACCGATGGAAAAATCAAATACATCTGGTTCCCTCGCACCGGACGGGAACAGTTGTTCGATCTGCGAACCGATCCCCATGAACTCACGGATTTGACCGGAGCACCCGATTATGCGGCTATCATCGCGGAGATGCGGCTCAGACTAGTCGCGGAACTTGCACCGCGTCAATGCGGTCTGACCAATGGCGATAAGTTGATAATACAAAGGAAACCGATTGTTTCCCCCAACTATATGAAACGTTTGCGCGGCATGCCGGAAGCCGACAAACGAACATTTTGCATGTATCGACCGGATTTTTCAACACTGATCGAATAGTTGTCGCCTTGTAATAATCTTCTTCAGGCTTCCTTGTCTGAGGAGAATGGGGTCAATCCTGGGGTGTTAAAAATATTCCGATTATCCGCTATAAAATTAATTCCAGAAAATCAATTTAAATGATTTGTTATTTGCGTGGAGTTGTAATATAGTGCTTGTGGTAACGTTGAGATAACGCCGGAATATTACATGACAAATCTGAAAGACATTGCAGTACGTACCGGATTGTCCATCAATACGGTCAGTCGGGCGCTGCGTGGTCGTGGGTATGTGTCGCAATCGGCGCGTGACCGAGTGGTGGAAGCTGCCCGTGAGTTGGGTTATCGCCCCAATCGGGCGGCGCGCAGTTTGAGGTGCCACCGCAGCTACGAAATTGCGGTAATCAATTTTATTGCGCCGACCGGTTCGGGCTGTGACACGCTGAATATGGAAAAGGTAATCGGGATGAGGCATTTTCTTGCTCGTACCGACTATGAATTGTCGTTGCATTTTGTTTACTATGAGAAGCATTTTACGGCGCAAACCGCGCTCCAGATAGTGGATATCATAGAACCGCGTCCGGCGGGAGTTGTTTTACTGGGAGATTCAGATCTGAGTCTTGATATCTACCGGCATCTAGTGCGGCAAAATTTACCATGCGTGGTTATTTCTCACATGGAACGTAAAGATGTAGATTGTGTGTCCATTGGGCGTCAAGGCGGGGTTTATCAGGCAGTACGGTATTTGATTGGACAAGGCCGGCGTAATATCTGTTATGCGGGGACTACTACATGTCGAACACGTATTGATGGTTATTGTCAGGCGATAAAGGAAGCCGGGTTACGCGAAATGATTGTGGAAGCTGACGGGTATCGTCATTTTACCGGACTGGAGTCGCTGTTCGAAGTCGGAGATCAAACTGCACGAAAAATGCTGACGCTATTTCCTGAAGCCGATGCGGTTCAGGCTTATAGCGATTACCTGGCGGCCGGGTTGTGCGCCGGACTTCAGAAGCTGGAGCGCCGAGTGCCTGAAGATATTGCCGTTGTTGGTTTCGACAATCGCGAACTGGCAATGTTCACTAATCCGCCACTAACCACGGTTGCTCAACCCAATTGGCAGGCAGGAGAAGCAGCAATGCGGTTGTTGTTGCAAAAAATTGAGAACAAAAACGTAGGAGTAACGGCGTTGACGGTACCGATGGAAATAGTGTTTCGATCATCAGCATAGGAAAAATATTCTGTCGGTTTTGACAGAACGTAAAAATACAAAAAGGGAACAATGATATGAGTATCGAAAAAGAAAAAGTATTGAGTGGTGCCATTATCGGTTGCGGCAGCAGAGGAATGATGGCATTCGGAGAAAGTATTTCAAAACGCAAAGACGCGCGCATAGTTGCTTTATGCGATCCTAACCGGGTGAGACTGGAACACGCGGCATGCCAATTGTCCGACACCCCGCATAGCTACACCTCCCTGGACGAAATGCTGAAACAGGAAGAGCTGGACTTCGCGGTCATCACCAGTCCGGACTGCTGGCACGAATCTAATGCGGTTGCCGCGCTTGATTGTGGAGTAAACGTTTTGATAGACAAACCTCTGGCCACTACGGTGTCCGGTTGTCAGAATATTATCACGGCTGCAAAAAAGGCAGGTAAGACCGCCATGATCGGCTTTAATCTGCGTCATCACGCAGTGCTCAAGCGCCTTAAACAACTCGTTTCCGACGGCGTTATCGGGAAAGTTTTTCTGATTGAGAACCGTGAATTCTACGATGGTGGGCGCACCTATATGTCGCGTTGGAATCGCTTTTATTCCCAGAGTGGCGGTTTGTGGATTCACAAGGGCAGCCATGATTTCGATGTTTTTAACTGGTTGCTTGATTTTCCGAAACCCGTCAAGGTCAGTGCGTTCGCGGGAATTGACGCGCTACGTCCGGAAGGTATTCCCTTCGAGGTTAAACCGGGCACCCAAGTCGGTCCTACCTGCAGCCGCTGTGCTTACCGGAATATCTGTCCGGATGTCTACAATATAGAAAACATTGATGAAAGTTCATGGAGTAGTCAGGCCGCAGAACAGGATGGCTATGAAAAGGATGTATGTCTTTATACCTCCGAGAAAGACACACATGACAACGGCATTGCCATAGTCGAATATGAAAATGGCGTAAAAGCAAGTCACCTGGAGTGCTTTGTTACGTCGTATACTGATCGCTTGTACACATTGGTTGGTGACCGTGGGCAACTGGAAGCAAGTTTGCATGATCGCCGGATTATAGTTCGCCCACGCTGGAGTCAGGAGGTTGTAACTTACGATATCCCTGAAGAATCTGGCGGACACGGTGGAGCCGATCCGGGACTGGTTGATACTTTTATTCGGGTCGTCAAAGGCGAATTGGAAAACTCATCCACTACTGAGCACGGCATGTGGTCAACCGCTATCGGTCAGGCTGCAGAACTTTCCCGCCGCGAAAATAGGATGATAAAAGTCAAAGAACTATTTGATAATTAGAACCTTTTCGAAAAGGTTTGAGAGGTACTCAAACCTTCCC
>JAGYNC010000213.1 GCA_018400135.1 Victivallaceae bacterium | reverse complement strand
TTTCGTTCAGGCACTAATTAAAATTAAGGATTTTCACACTCGCAATGTTAAAATCAATATAAAACAATCAATTAACATGAAAGTGAATCCGGAAATTCTTTCACGGATTCAATGTTCATAACTTAAATAGGTCTTTTTATGATTGCGCAATTAATTAGAGAAAAAATAAAAATAAGTGACATAACAAAGGGAGTTGTAGCTTCGCGTCCTAAGCAAATGTATGCCTGGCCGGGAATCACCCGGGCCGCGAACGGCGATATAATTGTCGCCGCCTCCGAAAGAAAATTTCACGTCTGTCCGTATGGGCGTCAGGTAATCATGCGTTCAAAAGACAACGGCGCGAGCTGGAGTTTGCCGCAGGAGGTTTACAACAGCGAGCTGGATGACCGGGACTCGAACCTTGTCACGTTGAAAGACGGCACCTTGGTCCTGAGCTGGTTCACCTCGAACGCATTTGAAATGTATCCTTTAAAATATAAGGATTTTAAAGATTTTAAAGGCAGAACTGCCCGGGTCTCGGAACAGATGAGGCGGGAACTTCTGGGACCATGGATGCTGAAGTCCCGCGACAATGGAGAGAACTGGGATCCGGCGCCGTTGCGGATGCCGGTCGGCATGCATGTTTCCCCGACTCAACTTTCCGACGGCTCGCTGTTCAGCATCGGCTGGACGAATATGTTTGAAAACGAAGCGGAAAAATTATTATGCGGCTATCATTCCTATGATGCCGGGGAGAGTTGGAGCAAAAGTGTTACGTTCGACTGTCCGCAAAAAGATGGCAAGCCTATCTTGAATGAAAACCATGTCCTTGAAGTTGCGCCGGGCAAGCTGATTGCCATGTTCAGGAAATGCGGTGATTTTCTTTATCAGGCATTTTCCGACGATTACGGAAAAACCTGGACAACCCCGCAACAGACTAAAATCTGGGGTTACCCGCCGCATCTGCTCAAACTTAGTGATGGGAGAATTTTATGCGTGTTCAGCCATCGCCGCACACCCTACAGCATTCGCGGCGTGCTATCCGCGGATAACGGAAAAACGTGGGATATCGACAACATTTTTACGCTCTATGAATGGACGGATGAATTGGATATGGGGTATCCGGTGAGCCAGGAAGTGGCGCCCGGGGAAATTTTGACGGTCTTCTATTGCAGTCGCAGGGATGAAGCCACCCCGAATACTCCGGAACCATGGAAGACCAGCAGCGCTCAGGAAGGTATTTTAAGCATAAGATATCGCATTCGCTGACATAAAAGAGAAAAATATTTTAACCGTCCGCATATCTTTTTCAATGTAAATGTGTATGGTAGATTTGCGAATTCCAGCTATAGCGTTGATTTGCAATTATAAGCCGATTTTTTACTATTTTTTAAAATTGCATTTATTTTAGAATAACATAAGGGACAGATAAATGGATTCGAAAGCATTTCTGGCAGCGCACAACCATATTATGCAAATCATGCCGTTGATTAAACATGAGGCGGAAGGACATTTCCGGCATCCGTATCTGAGCGTTACTTATGGACAGCATTACGGCGGGTATATTTTCAGTTGGGACAATCACCACATGACGTTGCGTTTTGCCGCCGCCGGTGAACCTGAGCAGATGCGGTATTTTGTGGATAATATGTTGTCGTTTCAGACTTCAACCGGCTATATCCCGTGTGTTATCAGCGCGGCTGATGGTGGTTGCGGTCTCCATCAGTGATTTTCACGCCCAGCCGTTCCTGGCGCAGAATGCCGCCATTTATAGCACGTTGACCGGTAATACAGCGTGGACGGCAAAAGTATTTCCGCAATTGAAACGTTATTTGTCATATTGGCTTGAAAACCATGCAGCTCCATTCGGATTATGCCGCTGGCGGTATCCGTATATGTCCGGTTTCGACAACGAAATCACGGCAACAGTATTCCCGCCTGACACGATTATCTCGCCGGATCTCAATGCCTGGATTTATCTGGAATTGCGCAGTATGGCCAGACTTGCCGAAATGCTGCATGATGTGACGACGCAGCGGGATTATCTGGCTCAGGCGGAAAAGATGAAGCAGGCCATCAACGATAAGCTCTGGAACGAGCAGTACGGAACTTATGCCGCTTATGATCTGTGTCTTGGCAAAAACCGTGTTGCCTGGAGTGATGGTAATCTGACCTCTGACATCGGCAAATATGCATATTTGAGCTGTCCGGCGCTGATTCCGCTGTTCGCGCGGATTGCCTCGCAGGAACAGGCGCAAAGGATGATAAAAAATTACGTGCTGAACCCGGAGCATTTCCGCAGTCCGTACGGCATCCGCAGTTTGTCGCGTTCCAGTGAATATTATAACAACGCCCGCTGGGGAAATCCGCCGCGTTTCGGCGACCATCGCCGCCTGACCAACTCCAACTGGCAGGGGCCGGTATGGATTCCGCTAAACTGGTTTGTCTTCCATGCTCTGTTGCATTATGGTTTCGAAGCAGAGGCAGCAGAGCTGGCGGAAGATACATTTAAAGTTATCAGCATGAGTTTGGATCGGCACGGATATATGCGGGAAAATTTTCATGGCGAAACCGGCGAACCGCTTTACGCCGACAAATTCGCTTCATGGAATATTCTTGCGGACTTGATGCCGGATTATCTGCCGGGAGGAAATCCCCCGTTCCAATTATTGTTCTAGACCGCGAAGCATCTAAATGCCGGTAAATTATGAAATTTAAATATTATGAAACAAGGAAAATGAAAAGAATTACTCTTTTTCTCGCCGGAGCAGTCGCAGTCGCCAGCATTTTTGCCAATGCGGAAGAATCAAAGAATCTGGTGGTCAACGGCAATGCCGCTGACGGGTTGAATAACTGGAGCGGCATTCAGCAAGTTGTTGACGGCGGTCCGGACGGAGCGAAATGTTTTGAAGCTGTCGGCAATAAGTTTGTCGGCAGTCAGGAATTTATTCCGGTTGACAACAATCCGTATCAACTTACCGGATGGTTTAAATCAGGAGATGATAAACCCAATCAAATTTACTTCGGGCTCCGCATGTTTGATGAAAATAAACGTTTCATTGACTCCACGTCAGTAAATGTTCAGGCAAAAAGTGAAACCACTTTAGCCGCAGAAGCCAAAAAAGGCGAAACAGTGATAAAAGTCAAAGACGCGGCAAGTTGGCAACCGCTTATGGAAAAGAAGCGGTTGACGATTGCATTTGACGCTGATGACAGTGGCGAATACAAGGATCTGCCTAATTTTAAATATTATATTGCAAGCAACCTGGAGAAAAAAGGCGATGACTGGGAAGTAACTCTTGCCAAGCCGCTTGCCGCAGATTTTTCAGCCAGCACAAAAGTCCGCGCGCATTTTGCCAGCGGACATTACATGTATGTGTTTGCTGTTAAAAAGAATCTGACAGACTGGACAAAAGTAAGCAAAACTATCAACTCAATAGCCAAATCAGGCACGCCTTATCGCTTGTGGAAAATCTGACACCGCGCTTCCAACAACGGCGGCGGCTTCTTCCAGGACTTGCGCGTAGCCGGTGTGATTCATGCCGTCAACCAGGAATGGAGTTCTGTAAAATAGTACCGCAAGCATTCCTGCAAGCTTGAAGTACTTTTATCGTATAGGAATTTGTTATTGCAATGTGGAACAGACACTCTTGTCTGTTTATTTTTAAGACTTCGCAGACAAGAGTGTCTGCGCTACATTGGGATTGGCATATTGCGCTATGGAACAATGTTTCCTTTAGCTGGTTGGCGGAGATGTTTTTTCAGACACATTTCGGCCACATCCGGCCAGCCAAGAAAAAACGCGCTGGCAATCATTTGGTGTTCCTGCAATTCCAGTTGCAACTTAGCGCGGTCACTACGGAATAATTGGTCGTTCAATTCTTCCGAGGCGGCGAAGAAAGTATTGATTGCCGCATTGATGATGTTCAGCAGCCGGCATTTGCCCGGCATCATAATTGCCTGATGAAAATCATGTTCGACCAGTAAGTAGTCGCTCATCGGTATTTCCGGTTGACTAATCAATTGCGAAAACTTGTTCAGCGCGGCCTGGATTCGTTTTTTGTCTTCTTCTGTGGCGGCCATCACCGATTGGGCAACTGTGCCTATTTCCAGATAGCGACGCAGTTCGTAAAGCTCATCAAAATGTTGGCGGTTGAGTGGAAATACTTGGGTCAAAACTTGTTGAATTACATCGGCAAAACTCGCCTGTTCAATCCGGAAACCGCTGCCGCGCCTGGAGGTGAGGACGCCAAGTCCTTTCAAATAACAACATGCTTCCCTCAAAATTACCCGTGACACTCCAAGTATATTGACAAACCTGGACTCCGGCGGCAGCAAGTCGCCTGCCTGCAATCCATTGGTTCTGATATAATCAAGAATCATTCCCACCGTCTTAACGGTTAAAGTCGCCTGAGGCTGTTGTTTCGGCACATCTTCAATTTTTTTCATCGCTATCCTCTATTTCCCGCGCCTCCCTCCTGCGGCGGGCAAGCCA
>JAGYNC010000212.1 GCA_018400135.1 Victivallaceae bacterium | reverse complement strand
CAGAACGGTTCCGATTGTCAGTTAGGCACTCAACCAAAACAGCGACGCCTGCCGGACCATATCCTTCGTAGATAATTTCCTCGTAATTTACATCTCCAAGCTCGCCAAGCCCCTTTTTTACAGCGCGTTCGATGTTGCCGTTGGGCATATTTGCGCTTTTGGCGGCAGTCAACGCCGTCCTTAGCCTGGGGTTAGCGTCAACATCGCCACCACCGATTCTGGCAGCAACCATAATTTCCTTGGCCAACCGCGAAAACACCCTGCCCTTTTTTTTATCGGTCGCTTCTTTTTTGTGTTTAATATTCGCCCATTTGCTGTGACCGGCCATATATGCTCCATTGATAATTTGATTATTTTCCTGTTGTTCACTCCCGCCTGGAGTTGCCAACTAAATTTATCGCGGATAATGTCATTGTGCAAATCATTGAACAGAAAAAGAGTGAGGGGTTACCACTTGCAAACTATTACAACACAAGATATATTTTTATTATCTGAACCGGAGCAGTATCCCATGCCTGAATCTCTGAAAAAACTATCGTTAAAACAGCAAAACTATCTGGAAACCATTCATGACCTCTGTCGTCATCATGGCCATACACATGTAAAAAGCATTGCTGATCGTCTGCAAATCAGCATGCCCTCTGTAACCGAAGCGGTAAAAGGACTCGCGGCAAAAGGTTTAATAAAACACGATATACGTAAAAACATCACATTAAGTCAAAAGGGTAAAAATCTGGCATCAACTCTTGCCCGACGCCAACTCATTCTCGCGGACTTCTACAGCAAGATTCTCGGATGTCCCCGTGCCAAAGCCGACGAAATCGCCTGTCGCGTGGAACATGTAGTGGACGATTCATTCTGCTCCAGGCTTGCAGGATTTGCGGAATATCTTCGAAAACAGGCGGAACAGGGCGATGATATCATTGCAAATTTCAAAAAACATTATGAAAACGGAACGTAATAATGCGTCCTTTAAAACTCAGTTCCGCCGGCATGCGCGGCATTGTCGGCCCCGGACTAACCCCGGAGACGGCAATTGATTTCTCCTCCGCCTTCGGCACCATTACCAACGGGGGCCGGATTGTCGTAGCCGCCGACACCAGATTCTCATCAAAAATGCTGCGCCACTCAGTCATAGCCGCGCTTCAAGGATGTGGATGTGAGGTTATTGACGCGGGCATATCCTGTGCTCCTCTGGTGCACTTTGCCGTACCGGAACTTAAAGCTGACGGAGCATTATTAATTGGGGGCGGGCACCAGGGGGCAGGCTGGAATGCCATAATTCCAATTGGTAATAACGGCGCCTATCTCAACAGTATTAAATTGCGAGAACTTTTTGACGTTTACCATGGACGGAGATATTTACAATGTCCTTGGGACAAATTACATCCGGCTAGAACTTTGCCGGAAAATATTCCTGAAAAATATCTTGACAAACTTTGCTCCCAATTAAATGTGGCCGCTATTGCCGCAGCCGGGTTCAGGATTTTTTGTGATTTCTGCAACGGTTCCGGTTCAATTATGACCGAATCCTTGAGCAAACGCCTTGGCATTAGCATAATTCCAATCAACCATTTGCTTTCTGGTGTTCTTCCCCACGACCCGGAACCGCGCCCCCGTAGCGGATCCCAGATACAATCGATTATCGAACATCTACAGGCAGATGGCGGATTTGTTTTCAACAGCGATATGAGCCGACTGGCGGTGATTACCAACAAAGGAGAAACACTTTCAGAAGAATATACGCTCCCGCTCGGTATCGATTATCTACTGAACAAAACCACCAACAATGAGCGGGTGATCACCAATATCTGCTCTTCACGAACCTCCGATGAAGTGGTAAAAAAACACGGCGGCATTCTGGAAAAAACTCGTGTTGGTCAAAGCAATGTGATTGACCGCATGTTGCAAACCGGGGCCCGGTTTGCCGGCGAGGGGTGTGGTTGTTTCACCAGCCACGACTGGCTCCCGGGGTTTGACGCCTTTTATATGGTAGGAGTAATTCTCGAAGCTATGGCGGTTCAAGACACGACTCTCGCGGACCTGGCGGCAAAACTGCCTCGCTATCATATCGTAAAAAAAACAATTCACTGCCCGTCAGCTCACGCCTACGCTATACTCAGAAATATGCGAAGCCATTTCTCCGATGCCGAGCTCAATGAGGACGACGGCATGCGATTTGACTGGAAAAATGGCTGGCTTAGCTTGCGGGCATCGACAACGGAACAGGTCATTCGCCTAATTTCAGAATGGAAAGACCCGGAAACAGCCATTGATTGCGCCGTACAGGCCAGGGGATTATTGGAAAGGATGACGACATTATGACTAACAAAATCCATTGCCTGAAATTTTCTGAAAGCGGGGTGCGGGGTATCATCGGCGATTCGCTGACACCACTACTGGTTTCTTCCATGGCATCGGCATTTGGCCGCTACGTTGGCGGGGGCAAGGTAATCATCGGTCGGGATACACGCCCATCAGGCGAAATGCTACAACATGCAGCCATTGCCGGCCTGCTGGCAGTAGGATGTCAACCGGTTGTACTGGGAGTTGTGCCCACCCCTACCGTGCAGATTATGGTAGAAGAATACAAGGCTAACGGCGGCATTGCCATTACCGCCAGTCATAATCCAGATGCCTGGAATGCCCTGAAATTCATCGGGCCACGCGGAATTTTCCTGGATCAGACCGAAGCCGCCGAGCTCTTCGATGTCTATACACAAAGTAATTTTGTTTACAGCCGTGAAACTGATCATCGTGATATCAGATACGATAATCAGGCCTTTGATAAACATATGCTCAAAATATTTCAGGCAATTGATGTCGAAACCATCAGAAAATGTCACTTTAGGGTCGCGGTCGACTGTTGTAACGGTGTCGGCGCACTTTACTCGCGGCTGTTCCTTGAAAGTCTGGGGTGTCGGGTATGGACAGTTTTTGATCGGGTTAACGGTAAATTTGAACGCCCCCCGGAACCGATCGAGGAGAATCTTGGGGAATTAAGCAAGATGGTTAAAACCCATCATTGTGCCATTGGATTTGCGCATGATCCTGACGGAGATCGTATGGTTTTTGTTCAGGAGAACGGCCTGCCTCTAAGCGCGCAAGCGACGGTTGCTCTGCTCTTGGACCATTTACTTTCCGAATCCCCCGGTGCCGTAGCGGTCAACCTCCAAACCACCAAAGCTGTGGAAGATATTGCCGCGTCTTATGGGTGTGAAACATTCTATTCAAAAGTCGGCGAAATAAATGTTGTCGAAAAAATGTTTGAATGTAACGCTGATATTGGAGGAGAAGGGAATTGCGGCGGATTTATCTGGCGCAAAGTTCACCCCGGGCGAGATAGTTATGTGGCAATGGCACTGGCATTGGAAATGCTTGCAACAAGTCAACAGCAACTATCAGAAATATACTCTTCCGTGTCAAGTTATGTTACCGGTTCCCTGAAGTTGCCATGTGATGCCGACAATGCCCGCACAATTATTCTTACATTAAACAGACATTATCGCCATCGAGAGATCTGGGATTTTGATGGTTTACGCATCAATTTACCCAACGGCTGGGTATTAATAAGGGCTTCCAATACTGAACCGGTGTTGCGGATAACCGCAGAGTTTAAAACCGCCAGACAAGTCGAAAAATGGCTGCAACGAATTGCTGAAGAAATAAACAAAATAATTAATGCCGACGAAAAAAGTCTTTTTCGTTCAGGCACTAATTAGAAGGATAACAATTATATGATACCAGAGGTTACCAACGAAAAAATCAAGATACACTTCTTTGATATGGACCATACATTGGCCGATAATGATTGCGATGTTTCGTGGAAACACTTTGTTGTGGCTGAAAATATAGCGTCTCCGGACGCACTGGAAAAAGCAGATTATTACTATCGCCAGTACGCCGCCGGCTCCCTTAATCAGGCTGAATTCCTGCGTTTTCAATTGCAAGAATTCGTTGAACATACCAAAGCGGAAATGCAAGTATTAGCAGAAAAGCATTTTCAGGAGTTCGTTAAACCAAAAATCTACCGGGATGCTCTCGAAATAGTACGCAATTTAAAAAATCAGAGATTGCCGATAGTGTTACTGACTTCGACGAATTCCGTTGTAGCCCGGCCACTAGCCAATCATTTTGGAATGGACGAATGCCTGGGGACAAAACTGGAAACAATAAATGATCGCTACACAGGAAATATCGTTGGAGAATACGCCTTGGGATTCGGTAAAGTCACGCACGCGCTTGATTATTGCACATGCCATAACTTATCCTTAGCTGAAGCAGCTTACTGGGGAGACAGTATCAACGACTTCAATATCCTGAACGCCGTTGGCCAACCTCTGGCGGCAAATCCAGCGCCTGAACTGCTTAAAATTGCCCGCGAAAGGAGTTGGGAAATTGTCTATTTTAAATAATTTTCTAATTTTACAAACGCTAAAAACATAGAACGTTAAAATAAAGACACCCAAAATAATCGCTCACTTTTTCCTTTGGTTCGGGGTCAATACTACACAGCCTTGTGTTCTGTG
>JAGYNC010000211.1 GCA_018400135.1 Victivallaceae bacterium | reverse complement strand
TCAAACAACTGTTTGCTCAAGTTACCAATCCACCAATTGATCCGATCCGGGAAGAGTTGGTGATGAGCCTGATGACATATATCGGCAATCAAAGCAACACTCTGGTGGAAACCCCGCGACACGCCCACTTATTGAAATTGCGGCATCCGGTATTAACCGACGACGACCTCAGACGTTTGCGTGATTCGCGAATTCCATCGTTTCAGGCGGAACAACTTTCGATTGGTTTCTATTCCGGCGAGGAGGGACGCGCCATTATTCCAACGCTTGTTCAGCTCGGCAAAAAGGCCGAAGCATGTGTGAAAAATGGCAAAAGTGTATTGATTTTGAGCGATCGCGAGCTTTTGCCGGGGCAGGCCCCATTGCCGGCCCTGCTGGCGTGTGCCGCAGTCAATCAGCACCTTATTCGAGCCGGGCTGCGTACCAGCGCCGGCATTGTGGTGGAGACAGGCGAAGCGCGTGAAATTATGCATTACGCTTTGCTGTTGGGGTATGGCGCCACTGCCATTAATCCCTACCTTGCGCTGGAAACAGTTACCGATCTGGTTTCCCGCGGTGAAGTTAATCAGGCAACTACCGCGGCAATAGAAAATTATGTTAAAGCGGTCTGCCGGGGAATCCTCAAAGTTATGTCTAAAATGGGGATATCCACCCTGCGCAGTTATCGCGGAGCACAGGTGTTTGAAGCTGTGGGACTCAATCAGGAGGTGATTGATCTGGTATTCTGCGGCACGGCTTCGCGCATTGGCGGCATTGGCTTCGAGGACATTGCGATGGAGGCACATCAACGTTATCTTCAGGCCTTCAAGCCGGCACCGGTGGCCCCGCAACTACTTGAGGCGGGAGGTAACTATCGTTACCGCAAGGAAAGTGAAGCGCATTTGTGGACACCGGAAACCATCACTCTTCTGCAGCAGGCGGTACGCGAGAATAATTCTGAAAAATATCGCAATTATGCAACTTTGATTAATCGGCGGGAACATAGTTTGTGTACTTTAAGGGGGTTGTTCAGATTCAAGAAACTTCCATCTTTACCGATAACTGAAGTCGAATCCGTTACTTCTATTCTTAAACGCTTTGTTTCCGGCGCTATGTCGTTCGGTTCTCTCAGTCCGGAGGCACATGAGACTATTGCCATGGCCATGAACAAAATTGGCGCTAAAAGCAACTGCGGGGAGGGGGGTGAAGACCCGGCACGCTACAAAACGCTGCCGGGACAGGATTCGCGGTGCAGCGCTATCAAACAGATTGCCAGCGGACGGTTTGGTGTTACCGCCGAATACCTGGTCAATGCTCAGGAACTGCAAATAAAACTGGCGCAGGGTGCCAAGCCGGGCGAGGGTGGTCAGTTGCCGGGACACAAGGTGAACCGTGAAATTGCCCGTATCCGGCACGCGACTCCGGGGGTAACATTGATTTCGCCGCCGCCACATCATGATATCTATTCAATAGAGGATTTGGCTCAACTTATTTTCGATTTGAAAAACATCAATCCGGCGGCAAGGGTTTCCGTTAAACTTGTTTCCGAGATCGGCGTCGGAACCGTTGCGGCCGGAGTGGCCAAGGCTGATGCCGACATGGTGCTGATCAGCGGACACGACGGCGGCACCGGCGCTTCGCCGCTGACCTCGATCAAACATGCCGGACTGCCTTGGGAATTGGGGTTGGCGGAAACGCAGCAAACTTTGGCGTTTAACAACTTGCGTGATCGCATCCGGGTTCAGGTGGATGGACAACTCAAAACCGGGCGCGATGTTATTATTGCCGCGTTGCTGGGAGCCGAAGAGTTTGGCTTTGCCACAACAATTCTGGTTGCCATCGGTTGTGTGATGATGCGGAAGTGCCACTCCAACAGTTGTCCGGTGGGCGTGGCGACACAAGATCCGGAACTGCGCAAATTTTTCCGCGGCAAACCAGAACATATCATTAATTTTCTGACGTTTATCGCTGAAGAGGTGCGCGGGTATCTGGCGCAACTGGGTTTACGTTCGCTGGATGAGGCGGTCGGTCGCAATGATTTACTGGAAACTGATGACGCCATTGATTTCTGGAAAACCCGCAACCTGGATTTTTCTAAAATATTTGTGCCATTACCAGCGGACGCGCCGCGTTGTTGTCAAACTGTTTCTCCGCGGCCTCCGCCATGTATCTATGATCAGGAACATCTCCTGCCGAATTTGCAAGATGCCATTGAACATAAAGTACCGGCTGAACTGCACCGGAAGATTCGCAATATTGACCGCTCTGTCGGGTCTCGTTTGTCCGGGTTTATCGCGGAGAAATACGGTCATGCGGGTGTGCCTGAAAACCTTATTCAGGTGACTTTCAGTGGCTGTGCCGGACAGAGTTTTGGCGCATTCCTCGCGCATGGTATCACATTCGTTCTTGAAGGTGAAGCTAACGATTATGTTGGCAAGGGACTCGGCGGCGGCAGGATTGTCATTCGCCCTGATGCCAATGCCAAATATAAAGCCGATGCAAATATTATTGCCGGCAATGTCCTGCTCTATGGTGCCACCGGTGGAAGCCTTTACGTTAATGGACAGGTGGGGGAACGCTTTGCCGTGCGCAATAGCGGAGCCACGGCGGTGATAGAGGGCGCGGGCGATCACTGTTGCGAATATATGACTGGTGGACGGGTAGTGGTGCTCGGAGAAACCGGAGTTAATTTTGGTGCCGGCATGAGTGGCGGGATCGCCTTTGTTTATGACTGGAACGGCGATTTTGATTTAAAATGTAATTTGAGCATGATCGACCTTGAACCGGTAGTTCAACCCGATGATGTAACGGAACTTCGTACGTTGATTGAAGCACATCAGCGTTTTACCGACAGTCCACGGGCCGCCGCTATATTGGCGGATTGGGAGAATGCCTTGCCGTGTTTTGTCAAGGTATTTCCGGTCGAGTATCGCAAAGCTCTTGGACGCATGACTAAAGATGATGAAGAAGCGGTTAACCGCGAAATGGAAAATAACTGATATGACTAAGAACAATAAAGCTTTTATAGAAATACCCCGGCTTGGGGTAAATTACCGTCCGGTAAAACAGCGCCTCGCTGATTACGGAGAGGTGGAACAGCCGCTTGAGGCGGATCAACTCAGACAACAAGCTGAACGCTGTATGGATTGCGGTATCCCGTTTTGTCACGGCTGCGGTTGTCCACTTGGAGCAATAATTCCGGAAATTAATGAGTTGGTTGCCAATGAGCGCTGGGATGATGCTTTGCAACTGGTGATGGCACGCAACAATTTTCCTGAATTTACCGGTCGTGTCTGTCCCGCTCTGTGCGAAGCCGCATGTACGGCGGGACTGCATCTTGATCCGGTGATGATTCGTCAAATCGAGTTGGCGGTAATTGAACAAGGGTTTGCTTCCGGTAAACTCAAACCAACGCCACCGGAACAGCGAACCGGGAAAAAAGTGGCGATTGTCGGTTCCGGTCCTGCCGGACTCGCCGCAGCTGATCAACTCAACAAGATGGGACACCTGGTAACGGTTTATGAGCAACGATGGCATGCTGGAGGTTTGTTGCGTTATGGTATTCCCGATTTTAAGTTATCCAAGGCGGTTGTTGAACGGCGCGTCAATTTTATGGAGGCTGAAGGTGTTGTGTTTGAGACCGGTATCAAAATTGGCGTTGATCTTTCCGGCTCCTACCTTAAAAAGAAGTTTGATGCAATTTGCCTATGCAACGGGTGTCATCGTCCACGTGATCTGATGGTGCCCGGACGAGAACTCGACGGGATTCATTTTGCGTTGGATTTTCTGGAACAACAAAACTGTCGGGTTTCCGGTGAACCCTTCCAAGCCGCAGCGGAAATTGTTGCCACCAACAAAAAAGTCGTGGTTATCGGCGGCGGCGATACCGGGTCTGATTGTGTCGGTGTTGCTTTGCGACAAGGCGCGGCATCGGTAACGCAAATCGAATTGTTGCCCCAACCTCCGGAGCAACGCGCCCTCTCCACGCCCTGGCCGCAGTGGCCATACCAACTGCGTGCTTCAAGCAGCCATTTAGAAGGCGGCACGCGGCGATGGAATATCCTGACCGAAAGCTTTTCCGGACAGGGCAGGGTGGAACAGATCAACGGGTCTCTCATTGAGTGGGAATTTACCAACGGCAAACCAATTTCATTCAAAAAGACAGGAACCAAAGTTTCGCTTGAAGCCGATCTGGTATTACTCGCAATGGGATTTGTCGGACCGGAATCCAATGTGTTGCTCGAACAGTTTGACTTGCGTCCCGATTCAAAAGGCAAACTTGCCGTTGATGATTCCAACATGACTCCGCTTGCAGGGGTTTTTGCAACAGGCGATCTTGTGACCGGGCCGTCATTGATTGCCCGGGCTATTGCCGCTGGACGCAATCTGGCCGATACTGTCAACCAATGGCTTTGTTCAGAGGAACAATGAGCCTGACCTTTATGTGTTAAGGTCAACGGTTTACAAGGGGGTAATCCCTTGTATAATGAAAGTATTGCGTTTTCACTATTGAATCTAGTTTCTATGAAAACCGGGCTTATTTCTATATTCGACGCCTCGGTTTAT
>JAGYNC010000210.1 GCA_018400135.1 Victivallaceae bacterium | reverse complement strand
CCAATATCCAACATGAAATGTCCAATGATCAAGTAAAAACCGAACGCATTGGAAATCGGTCGAGGAGAACGGCGACGAGAGCGGTCGGGGTCGGAAAAAAAGTACCTCAAGCTTCCAGCTTGAGAAGAAACAACGCAAGCAAGGATGCTTGCGGTACCGTGTGGTTCTCGCCCCCGACCCAAAGAGTGAGGGGTTACCCATTCGGATAAAAAAAGTTGAAATTTTTTCTGAAAACAACTTGAAAAGTTGCCTTAACATGCTATCATACAAGATGTTATAAATTAAATCAGCAGAGGTAACCATGATAACCTATCAGCGCAGAGCGGTTATAACCGGAACTGGCGTTGTCAGCGCGTTGGGAGACACTCCGGCGGTACTCTGGCACAATCTGGCGGCAGATCAGTGCGCGATCCGGCGGATGCCGGAATGGCAGGCGGAGTTGGGCAACAATGTATTGGCCGCTCCAGTCGAGTTGGATACTCAAGAAGTCAAACAGATTGAACGTAAATTTCGCCGTTCGATGGGACGGGTTGCGCTGTTTGCTGCGCTGGCAGCGAAACAGGCGGTCAAGGAAAGTGGACTGGACGCTGCCGTGCTTAATTCCGGGCGGGCCGGATGCATTATCAGCTCTTCGATGGGAAGCGGCAGCAGTATTGACGAATCTATTTCGTTGTGGAACAGCGGCGCGCGCGATGAAATACCAGCCTTGCAGTTTTTTAAATGCGCGTCTCACACCGCCGCGCTGAATGTTGCCAATATGTTTGGAATCAATGGCATACAGTTGTCTCCTTGTTCCGCTTGCGCGTCCTCGCTGCAATCTATCGGCGCGGCAATGGATGCTGTCCGCTGGGGAAAACAGGAGGTGGTGATCGCGGGTGGAACCGAGGAAATTACGCCAATGGCGGTTGGTTCTTTTGCTCAATTGTTTGCGTTGGCAACTGATAACGGGGAAGCCCCGGAAACAGCTTCGCGGCCATTTGACGCTGCCCGTCGCGGTTTAGTTTGCGGCGAAGGCGCTGGTGTGATAATAGTAGAAGAGTATGAACACGCTGTCCGCCGCGGTGCGCCGATTCTGGGAGAATTGGTTGGTTACGCCACTAATTGCAGCGGTCGGCATGTCAGCCAGTCAGAACGCGCTGCCATTGAAAAATGTCTGCGTTTAGCACTTGAAGATGCGCAAATTCCGTCGGAAGATGTAGATTACATCAATGCCCATGCCACTGGCACTATTCAGGGCGACGGCGAAGAAGCCGCCGCGCTGCGGACAGTGTTTGGTAACCGCACTCCGGTTTCAAGTCTGAAAGGGCATTTGGGACATACACTGGGAGCGTCGGGCGGCATCGAATTGGTTGCAGTGCTGGAAATGATGAAGCATGGTTGGTTGTTGCCAACGCTTAATCTGAATATTGTCGGAGAAGAGTGCTCCGGATTGGCACACCTGATGAAAACACAGCCAATCCCGCCGCGAATGGTGGTAAAAAACGGTATTGCATTTGGCGGAATCAATGCGGTACTAATAATAAAAAATATTTAAACGGGATTCACAAATGGACAGGAACGATATTATCAAAGCTGTCAATTCAATTTTTATCGATCAGTTTGAAATTGAAGAAATGGAGCTGTCTCCAGATAAAACCATTTTTAACGACCTGGGTCTGGATAGTCTCGATATGGTTGACCTGATGGTGGGATTGCAACGAAAGTTCGGCATTCCACTCCGGCAATCCGAAGAGATTCGAAAAATTGAAAAACTCAATGATATCTATGATTTTTTCGTCAAGCTGATTGATGAACATCCGGACGCGGCTGCCAGATTCAAAAATGGAACCGGCAACTGATAATGAGCATTGTCCAACGACAAAAAGCCTTGATCTCAATCTGGCTATACGGCTCGATGTTGCTGTGGACAGTTGGGTTTTGTCTGATCATGGTGATTCCCTGCTTGATGATGTTATTTTTTCCGGCACAACGTCGTGAGGCGATGTTCCGGCGGGTAATCGTGCTGTATGGCCGGACAATCATTTTTGGCGCGGTTTGGCCACTGTTGCGGGTAAAATATGAAGACCGGGCGCCAACAGAAAAGACTCCCGGCATTTATATCTTCAATCATCGATCAAGCTCCGATCCGTTCCTGGTGGCGGCACTGGGGGTGCCATTGATCCAGATCGTCAATGGCTGGCCGATGAAGTTGCCGTTTTTTGGTTATTTTGCTCGGCAGGGACGTTACATTGATGCCACCAAAACCGAATATGAGGCCGCCAGGAAACATATTCGCGGTTTACTGAAAGAAGGAGTTTCCGTAGTTGCTTTTCCGGAGGGAACACGTTCCGGCAACCGAAAGATGAATCAGTTTCACAGCGGCATATTCCGCATAGCACTGGAGTTGAACGCTCCTATTTATCCCTGCTGCATTGTCGGTAATGAGGAGCTGCCCGACCTGAATTTCAGGTTTCGCTCGGGAGTGATCAGGATTTGCCGTGGTCATCCGGTGATGCCGACGAATATTGCCGCCGCAAATGCTTTCGTGCTAAAAACCAGAATCAAAGCGCTTATTGCCACCGAAATCGCTGAAATTGAATCGGAAAAGAAATTATGAATTGTTGTTTTGCCCCGGACGCGGACCTGGCTTTTGCCTCTGAGGAAGTTTTGGAACAGGAACAAACCAGATTGCTCAATGAGCATCTGCGTTATTGCCGCAGGCATTCCCGATTTTATGCCGGCCTGCCAAATCGTGAGTTAGCCCTGGCAGAACTGGCCACGCTTCCGACCACGTCGCGGGAGGATTTATCCCACCACAACGATGACTTTACCGCTGTCGACCAGACTGCGATTGCCGATATCAGTTTTACCAGCGGCACCACCGGCATGCCGTGCCGCTTTATTTATACCCGCGACGATCTGGAACGTCTGGCCGTCAATGATGCCGTTGGCTTCCGGGGGACAGGGATGCGCCCCGGCGATATCGTGTTGCTGACCTGCACGATCGACCGTTGTTTCATTGCCGGACTGGCTTATTATTCCGGCGTGCTCAAGCTCGGAGCCACCGGTATCAGAAATGGCTTGAATACGCTTGAAAGTCATGCCGAAATCATTAGTCGGCAGCGTCCGTCCGCGATTGTCGGAGTGCCGTCGTTTTTGGCCAAACTGGGAGAATTTCTGTGGCGGGAACACATTCCCGCAGATCACGTAAAACGTCTTATTTGCATTGGCGAACCTTTGCGCGACCGACAGATGCAGTTGACACCGTTGGGACAGCGGCTCGACAAATATTGGCCGAATCGTGCTTATTCCACCTACGCCACTTCTGAAATCGGCACCAGTTTCACCGAATGCGCTGAGCGTTGCGGCGGGCATCCGCCCGCAGAACTGGCAATAGTTGAAATCCTGGACGACGATGGCCGCGTTCTGCCAGACGGTGAAGTCGGAGAAGTTACGGTTACGCCGTTGCAGGTTACCGGTATGCCGCTGATACGTTTCCGAACCGGAGACATCAGTTTTATTATTCCCGGCAAGTGTGCCTGTGGCCGTAATACGCCGCGACTTGGCCCGATTCTCGGACGCAAAGCGCAGATGCTGAAAATCCGGGGAACCATGGTTTTTCCGAATGCCTTTTTTTCTGTTCTTGACGAAATGGATGAGGTGGAAGAGTACTATATTGAAGTCAGTGGCAGCGGACTGTCGGACGAGGTGAGCATCCATGTTGCGGGAAAAAGTCCTGAGCTTGACGTAGCAACGATTGCCTCCCGAATTCATACCCGAACGCGAATTCGGATACCAGTGCTACAGGTATCTCCCGGTGAAGCACAACAGCGGGTTTTTGGTAGTTCGCGAAAACCCAGGCGCTTTTTCGATTATCGCCAATCAGTTCAATCCCCATCAGTAGCGGAATAGTGAATATGAACAATTACTCGCCTTTCGACTTTTCAGAAGAAGAAATAACAGTAGCGGCTGCCGTCGAACGGCTGTTGTCGATCGAAATCGAATTCACCCGGGAATGCAATTACCGTTGCCCGTACTGTTACGTTGGCGACCCGAACAACAATAGCCGGGAGATGAGTCCCCGACAGATCGATGAGACAATTCGGCAAGCGGCTGAACTGGGAGCGCGCAAGGTGGTGATTCTGGGCGGGGAACCGCTCCTCTATCCGCGTCTGGAAGAGAAACTCGCCTTGATTAAGGCATGCGGGATGCGGGCAGAAATTTTCACCAACAGCATGTTGATTGATGATGCCATGGCGCAATTGCTCTGGAATTATCGCTGCCGGGTCGTGATCAAACTCAATTCGCTGGATCCGGCGGTTCAGGAACGCATGACCGGACAGCCCGGAGCGTTGGATATCGTAATGCGGGCAATCGCTACTCTGCGTCGTGTCGGTTATGATGACGACTCGTTGCTGGGCGCAAGCTCAGTTATCTGCAGCGAAAATTTGAACGATATCGTTGAATTATGGCAATGGTTGCGTGAAAACCGGATTCGTC
Organism: Victivallaceae bacterium; assembly: GCA_018400135.1. Lineage (GTDB taxonomy): Bacteria > Verrucomicrobiota > Lentisphaeria > Victivallales > Victivallaceae > M55B135. The sequence goes on along the minus strand of JAGYNC010000210.1, from coordinate 83 downwards.
CCTATTTCGAAACGCTCACGCCCCAGGGACGGCTCCAGCAGAATGCCCATTTACAAGTGTCTCCGGCGGCAGCGGAAACGGTC
>JAGYNC010000021.1 GCA_018400135.1 Victivallaceae bacterium | reverse complement strand
AGAAAGTAGCGGTATAAGGAATAATCGCGCCGTAAAGTGCCATACCGTTTCCTGCCATACCCATAGCCAGTTCGCGTACCCCAAAGTGAAAATTGCTTCCGCCGCGATTTTCTGCGGAAAATCCGGAGGCTCCCTTGATGTCGGTTTTGGTGGACGGTGCCAGATCCGCAGCTCCGCCGACCAGTGAAGGGACAAGCTCAGCCGCGCGCTGCAAAATTTGTCCGCCGGAAGCCCGGCTGGCAACCGGCTTGTCCACCGGAGCAACTGCCAGCAATTCTTCGAGAATATTGTCGGGAACTTCGCGGTTCATCATCCGGGATATCAATTCGGCATTTTCCGGATGATCTTTCAAAAAAGCTTGAAATTTATTTTCCCAAGCGGCAGCATCTTTCTCTAATTGCGCGACGCGTTCGGCGCAGAACTCGCGCACTTCCGGCTCGATGTAAAACGGCTTATCGGACAGTCCCAGATGTTTTTTTGTAACAGCCAATTCTTCTTCACCCAGAGGTTCTCCATGAGCTGAAGCTTTTCCCTGTTTATTGGGAGAACCAAACCCGATACTAGTGCGGCCAACCAATAGCGTGGGACGTCCATCCGACTTGATTGCTTCAGCCAACGCGGCATCGCACTGTTCCAGATCATTGGCGTTATCGATACGCAATACGCGCCAGCCGTAGGCGCTGAAGCGAGCGCCAACGTCCTCTGAAAAAGCCAGCGAAGTAGATCCTTCGATGGTAATGGCATTGTCGTCATAAAAACAGATCAGTTGTTCCAGCTTCAAATGACCGGCAAGTGAAGCAGCTTCCGCGGTTGTTCCTTCCATCATACACCCATCGCCGCTGATAACAAAAATCCTGCTTTTCAACAACCCGGTTTTATCCAGACCAGTTTTAGCGGCAAAGTAATGATTGGCCATGGCCATGCCGACGGCTGAGGCAAAGCCGCTTCCTAAAGGACCGGTGGTGATATCCGCGCCGACGGTGTGACCAAATTCCGGGTGCCCCGGAGTCTTGCTGCCCCACTGCCGGAAACCTTTAAGGTCGTCCATGGTCAACCCGTAATCAAAAAGGTGCAGCAGCGCGTACTCAAGCATGGAACCATGTCCGGCGGAAAGGATAAAACGGTCGCGTCCAATCCATTGAGGGTTACGCGGATTATGTCGCATATATTTGTGCCAGAGGGTCAGAGCAAAATCCGCACATCCCATCGGCATTCCCGGGTGGCCGGACTTTGCTTTCTGGATCGCTTCTGCGGCAATCACTCGAATGGTATCAGCAGTTAACTTGGTTAAACGCAAATTCGTCATGTTAAACATCCTTTCTTTTTTGTTTTTAAAGTGGAATTTTTGCTAAATTGAGTTATCAGTGTAAAACCGCATTTGGTAAACATATTTAATATCACCGCATCCACAAAATGCAAGCGAAAAAGTCATGAGCGAAAAATTTATAACCTCCACACTGAATAAACGCGACGCTGCCAAAGACAGCCAATTGCGTCCGGCCCGCTTTGCCGATTTTCCCGGACAGGCGAAGGTTAAGGAGCGCCTGGAACTCTATGTCCAGGCCGCCAAAGGCAGACAGGAACCGCTCGGCCATTTACTGCTGAGCGGCCCCCCGGGACTGGGAAAAACAACGCTCGCTTATATTATCGCCAATGAGAAAGGTACCGGGATCAAGTCTTCGAGTGGCCCGGTAATCGAAAAGCCCGGCGACTTGGCGGGATTACTCACTTCGCTCCAGGAAGGAGACGTTCTGTTTATTGACGAGATTCACCGCTTAAATACCACTGTTGAAGAATACTTATACAGCGCAATGGAAGATTTTTTTATTGATATTATGCTGGAACAAGGCCCCGGCGCCCGCTCGGTACGACTTAACGTGCCGCGTTTTACCCTGCTTGGCGCAACAACCAGACAGGGGATGCTGTCAGCGCCTTTGCGCTCACGATTCGGCCTCTCATTCCGTCTCGACTACTACGAAACGGAAGACCTGAAAACCATCATCAAGCGTTCAGCTGCAATTCTCAATATCGAGATAGACGAAGATGGCGCACGTGAACTCGCCGGACGTTGCCGCGGCACTCCACGTATTGCCAACAATCTGTTATGCTGGGCCAGGGATTATGCCCAGGTGCGTTCAAACTCGGTTATATCGGGTATCAATGCTGCCGCAGCACTGGAAATGCTAAATATTGACAATGATGGACTGGACGAGATGGATAACCGTATTCTCGAAGCAATAATCCATCTTTTTAATGGCGGGCCGGTTGGTGTTAAAAATATTGCTGTTTCAGTCGGCGAAGAAGACGGCACTATAGAGGAAGTTTATGAACCGTTTTTGATTCAAGAAGGTTTCATGATCCGTACGCCGAAAGGACGAGTCGCTACTCCCAAAGCATGGCGTCGTTTTGGTCTTGAGCCAGCAGGGAAAGCCGCACGGGTTGATGGTGCTACGCCAGACCTGTTTGTCAACGGGTAATTCATACCGGCCTTGTGGCCGGTTTTTTTTTTGCAAAATTAGCTACGCCGGAATGGCGTATTAACAATTTACTATTTAACAAAGGAAAGGTGATTTCATGAAAGATTGGATCGGGCCGTTGCTGGCATTGCAGGAAGTAGACATGCGGATTGAAAATCTTGGAATTCGACTCGGATTACTGCCGCGTGAAGAACAAAAACTGGCTAAAGAGCTGAAAATACATCACCAGGCATTAGACGCAGCCAGGGAAGAATACAAAAAAACAGAACTGGCGATCAAGCAGGTGGAATCGGCTATCAGCAAATTTAATGAACACATTAACCGCCTGCAACAACAATCGGCAATGATAAAGAAAAATACCGAGTATCAGGCCATGATGAACGAGATCAAGCAGCTCAAGGATAATATCGGCGAAGAGGAGACTAAAGAAATCAATCTACTCGATCAGCTTGAAGAACAAAAAAGTAGGTACCGCGAACAGGAAAAACAATTCGCTGCCGAACAAAGCAATGTCAACGACGAAATTGCTGAAATGCGACAATCCAGGCGTGATGTTGAAGCGGAAATTGAACAGTTACGTGGCAGCCGCAAAGAGCTGGAAGCAAAAGTTGATGCCACCTCACTCGGCGTTTATAATCGGCTGCTCAAAGCGACAGGGGTGCCCATGGCAAGAATAACCCCGTCGGGAATATGTGGACACTGCCATCTTAAGGTTACGCCCCAAACCCACACCAGCGCAAAAAAAAGAGATCTGGTCTGTTGCGATAACTGTTCACACCTGATCTATCTGGATAACTAGAACATTATCGGGAAGGTTTGAGAGGTACTCAAACCTTCCCGATAATGTTATTTAACCATTGGTAGATATGGACTTACGTCCATAAATCAGTACTTGGCAGCCGCCGGTCACCACCGTCAATCCGGCTACTTGTCTGGGAAAATCGGGCAAAAACCGCCAACCAGTGCTCTGTAATACTGAAAATTTCGGGTTAGATAAGTTAAATTCGTGTCGTCTGGCAAATTATGTTGATGTAATCGAATTTATCGGGAATTGCTTCGCGCCCGGGATTTCATGTATTGCCAGCAGTCAAACGGCAACGCATTAAGAATATTATTTGAGATTATATAACGATTTTGTTGAGAGGGTATTCAACGATACCGGTGGCACCGCAATTGATCAGATCAGGAATTAAGTCGCGCACCACAAACTCATCGACAATAGTGTTAACTGCCACCCAATCGGATTCAGCAAGTTGTGAGACAGTGGGGCATTCCAGCGCCGGCAGTTTATTAAGCGCGTTAGTCAAATCACATTCCCGAATATTAAGCATAAGCCCGACTTTGCCCTCAGCAGCCAGCACAGCTTTCAACAGAAGCGCCAGTTTATTGATTTTGGTCTGCTTAAAATCATCACTCATGGCCCGACGATTGGCGATGAAGCGGGTGGTACTTTCACACAAAGTGTCGATAATTTTCAGGTGATTTGCTCGCAGGGAAGAACCGGTTTCAGTAATTTCAACGATGGCATCTGCAAGTTTGGGTGGTTTCACTTCGGTGGCCCCCCAGCTGAATTCTACATCTGCATTTACGCCGTGTTGCTCCAAATAACGTTTAGTCATTCCAACCGCTTCGGTAGCAATCAATTTTCCTTCGAGATCCGCAGAACAACGGATGGATGAATCTTCCGGCACGGCCAGTACCCAGCGCAATGGTCGGCGTCCCACTTTGCCATAAACCAGTTCTGCCACTTCGACCACATCGGAATTATTTTCCTGGATCCAGTCATAACCGGTCAGACCACAGTCAATGATGCCTTTTTCGACGTAGCGCGACATCTCTTGCGCCCGGATAAGCATGCATTCAATTTCGGGGTCGTCAATTTTCGGGTAATAAGAACGCGAGTTAACAGAAATATTGTATCCGGCCTTGCTAAACATTTCAATAGTAGTTGATTCGAGACTTCCCTTTGGAATCCCAAGCATCAGTTTTGACATAATTATGCCTTCTGTTCTCAAAGCGCCAAGCACTTCAATATTACCGTCTTTGCACATACCATGTTAATTGTTGTTAACGCATTTATTCGTAACGCTGATAAGCAACTACACCGTTGTGGCCGCCAAACCCGAGATTAACGTTGAGCGCGACCCGCAGTTCCTTCTCTCTGGCGATATTCGGTGTGTAATCAAGGTCACATTCAGGGTCGGGATGCTCATAGTTAATGGTCGGTGGTACGATGCCGGTACGAATGGCATTAATACAGGCAATTGACTCCAGGCCTCCAGCGGCGCCAAGGCCGTGACCAGTGGCTCCTTTAGTGCTGCTGATAGATATCTTGTTTGCGTGGGCACCAAATGCTCGTTTGATTGCCGCGGTTTCATATTTGTCGTTCAACGGCGTACTGGTGCCATGAGCATTTATATAATCAACATCTTCAGGATTCAATCCAGCATGTCGCAAAGCCATCTGCATTGCCCGGGCGGCGCCATCGCCTTCAGGATGAGGCGAGGTTATGTGATAAGCGTCACCGGTAGCGCCATAACCCACGACTTCCGCCAAAATCGTTGCTCCACGCCGTTTTGCGTGTTCGAGCTCTTCCAGAATAAGAATACCGGCACCCTCGGCCATAATAAAACCATCGCGTTCTGCGTCAAAGGGACGACTGGCATGCAGGGGATCGTCATTACGTTGGCTTAATGCTTTCATTGAGCAAAACCCCGCGAATCCCAATGGAATAATTGTAGCTTCCGCGCCACCGGCGATCATTATATCAGCATCATCGCGTTTAATGGTCCAGAAAGCTTCACCTATTGAGTGACATCCTGTCGCGCAAGCAGTTACCAGCCCGAGATTGGGGCCTTGTGCGCCGTAACGAATAGAGATGTTGCCGGAGGCGATGTCACTGATCAGCATTGGAATTAAAAATGGAGAGACACGTCCGGGGCCTCGTTCCAAGAGAACTTTGCTTTGATTTGCCATGGATTCCAAACCACCGATACCACTGGAAGCGATTACTCCCATACGCTGCAGATTAATATTTCCACGGTCTTCCGGCTGTAACGGCAATCCGGCGCTCTTCATTGCTTCATCGGCAGCGGCAATCGCATATTGGCAGAATAAATCCATGCGCTTGGCTTCCTTCTGCGGCACATATTGTGTAATGTCAAAATTCTTGACTTCTCCGGCAATTCTTGTTCTGAATGCCGATGCGTCAAATTTGGTAACCGTCCCAATCCCGCAACGTCCATTGATCAGGGCGTCCCAGAACTCGCGCACATTGTTGCCGACGCAAGAAATTACTCCCGTCCCCGTAACAACTACCCGTCTGTCATTCATTCCGCAGCTCCCATTTATGTCATGGTTCATGAGGTTGCCTTAATAAGTCAGGTATCATGCTGATTTTTATTGAGCGGCATCTAATTGCAGATATACTGCGATAACACAGATACCGTCGAAAATCAATACCTCAGTAGTATAACTTTCCGAAGCTCTGCTTCTCAGTAAAAAAAAGGGGCCACGCACTTCCGTGATGTGACCCCCATTCGTTTGTTCCGCAGAACCGCTCAAAGCGCCTATTCCTGGCTTTTGCTTTCGATATATTTAATGGCCTCACCCACGGTCGTGAGTTTTTCGGCATCTTCATCAGGAATATCGGAACCAAATTCTTCTTCCAAAGCCATTACTAATTCTACCTGGTCCAGTGAATCGGCGCCCAAATCTTCAATAAATTTAGCGTCTTCAGTCACCTGGTCTTCTGAAACTCCAAGTTGTTCAACAACAATTTTTTTTACTTTTTCTGCAACTGCGGACATGTGAGTACCCTCTTTGTTTGTTCGTATTTTGAAACGAGTTATTTTCTCTGTTTCACGGTTATCCCGTTAAAATGCGGCCTTATTAAAAAAAATCAAATTAAATTGTTAATATTGTCGCATTTTTTTTACTCTTGCCGATGTCGACTTGGCATTAGTGCCACCACTCAGTTGTTGATTTCACATTAACATACCACCGTCAATATTAATTACTTGTCCGGTAACATAGTCGGAGTCGGATGAGCACAGAAAATAGACAACTGCAGCGACGTCCTCGGGGGTTCCGGCGCGTTTCATTGGAATTACCTGGAGGAAAGCCGCGGTAGCCGCCTCAGACAATTTTCCGGTCATCTCCGTTTGGATATAGCCCGGGGCCACTGCGTTAACCTGGATATTACGGGTAGCGAATTCTTTTGCGGTAGTTTTTGTCAGACCTATTACACCAGCCTTGGATGCGGAATAGTTGGCTTGTCCGGCATTGCCCATGCGTCCGACTACCGACGCGATGTTGACGATTTTGCCGGAACGAGTCTTCATCATGGGCCGACACGCTGCTTTGATGAAATTAAAAGTTCCTTTCAGATTCACAGCGAGTACGGCATCCCAGTCTTCCTCGCTCATCCTCATCAACAGCGTATCCCGGGTAATGCCGGCATTATTAATCAGAATGTCGATTTTACCAAACTTGTCCAGGACATTTTTGATAGTAGTTTCCGCATCAGTCATTTTAGCGACATTTGCTGCGAACGCTGCCGCGTTTACACCCTGAGCAACAAATCCATCAACTGTTTCTTGTGCAGTTTCCAACATAATATCAACAATAGCCAGCGCCGCGCCCTCGGCGGCAAGGCGTTCGCAAATTGCTTTTCCGATACCCCGCGCTCCGCCAGTAACCAGCGCAACTTTACCTTCAAGTCGTTTTTCCTGGTTCATCTTTCACATCCTTTTTTCGTTAGATTAATTATCAAATTTATTACAAATTCAGTCCAAGTTTAATTTGACCAGAGAATCGACGCTGTTGACATTATAACCGGTTACCCGGCTATTGATCCGTCGTAACAATCCGGTCAGCACGTTGCCGGGACCGAACTCAATCATAGCATCTCCCCCGGCAGCAATCATTTTGCTGACACATGCTTCCCACCGGACACTGCCCGCAACCTGGGCGGCAAGATTCTCCTTTAACTCAGTGAGAGACTTCGATGAAACAGCCGAATAGTTGTGATAAACCGACACCGTCGGCAGTTGAAGCGGTGTTTCTTCAAGCAACAACTGAAGTTTTTTGCCGGTGCCGGACATGAGCCTTGAATGGTAAGCACCTGCTACTTGCAACGGAATAATTTTCCGAAATCTCTTTTCTTTAAGTGCCGCTATAGCCTGTTCAACATTAGCTTTTTCTCCGCTAATAACCAACTGTCCGGGACAATTAAAGTTTGCCACGTCAATATCATGATTTTGGCAAACCTCTTTGACCAACGCTTCATCACCACCGAGTACTGATGCCATCGCGCCGTCTGTTTCACGGCATGCCTCATCCATCAGTTCACCACGCTTGGCCACTAATCGCAAGCCATCCTCAAAGCTGAACGCCCCACCGGCGTACAATGCGGCATATTCTCCCAGACTCAGTCCCGCGCATGCCAGCGGGCGGACTTCCGGATAGGCCAATTTGAATGCTTCCAGCGCGGCACAACTCATTGTGTAAATTGCAGGCTGACAATAGCGGCTCTCTGTCAGTTTTTCAACCGGACCGTTAAAGCAAAGCTCTTTGACCGACCAGTCAAGTGTCTGATCGGCAATATCAAATATGCGGCGAGCTGCCGCGTTGTCAGCATACAAACCAGCTCCCATTCCTACCTTCTGGGCACCCTGTCCCGAAAATACCCAAAAAACTTTCATTAGTTTTGCCTTTACTTTTTCAAATATCATTAATGAAAACTATTTTCAAACACACATACGAGTCTCTGCCTTACAGGACTGAATACGAGTAATGCCTCACTCTTTCCTTTGGGACGGGGTCAATACTACACAGCCTCGTCGTTCCTCCTCGGGTGTCGTAGCCTCGACCCCACCCGACCCCACCCAAAGAGTGAGCGATTACGAATACGATTACGAAAACAGATTTTCGTTATTGTCATTCCAAGGCGATTCCCCAACCCTCATCCAACCAGCGATAACCGGCGCGAAACGCCTGAATCTTTTTTATCTGCGACGCAGGCACAATTAACATACAAACTTAACGCAGTTCTCTGATATATGGGCCTAATTCCATATCTTTATAGGAAGTACCGGCTCGTACCACCGGATAAAGCACTTCTTCAATGTCGGTCATTACTTCCAGCAGGGCTGGCCCGGTAGAGTTCATGAATGCGACCAGTGCATCTTCCAGTTCCGTTCTTTTGCTGATACGACGGGAAAACTGGAACAGGCAATGTTTTGCCAATTCAGCGAAATTCACGTCGCTATTACGTTCGGTAGCAGAGTGACGTCTTCCGTAGGCAACATCCTCAAGGTTTCTCACCATGCCATCGCTGTGATTATTCAACAGCAGAATTTTGATCGGCAATGCCAGCGATCCGATGGTATGCAGTTCCCCCATATTCATTCTAAAACTGCCATCGCCGTCAACAACTAATACAGTTGCATCCGGATTGGCAAACCAGGCACCAACGGCATTCGGCATACCAAAACCCATGGTACCGAAGCTGCCGGAAGTGAGAAATTTTTTGGGAGACTTCATGCGCAAATACTGAGCGGCCAGAAGTTGATGATTACCGACACCGGTGGTAACAATAACCTTTTCCGGCAACAACGCATTCACGCGATCAAGCACCTCGGCCTGGTGGATACATTTCCCATCCCGGCAATAATTCAATGTCCAGGATGTTTTTAACTGCTCAGCTTCCTGGCGCCAGGGCTCAATGTCAATACTTAGACGATGACGTTCCGCGTAAGTTATCAAATCGTCCAGAGCCGTGGCGGCATCCCCGAGGAAAGAAAAATCCGGTTCCCGCTCTTTTCGTATCTGATAAACCTTTTGTGGATTCAGATCAATGTAAGCTATTTTCGCTTCGATGGCAAAACCAACCTTCTCCGCAACGCGATCATCCCAACGCACCCCAATGGCAAAGAAAAAATCGTTGCGCTGAATAATTTTATTGGCAGCGGGAGAGCCAAACATCCCCAGGAGTCCGAGTGCGTCGGGATCATTTTCGTCTATCACCCCTTTTCCCATCAACGTATTAACTGATGGTAAACGGAAAAAGGTATTGAATCGCCTGATTGCCTCACTGCCGCGCCGCGAGTTAAGGCCGCCTCCCAAATAGAGCAACGGACGCTTTGCGGCAGTCAGTAGTTCAAAAAAATGGGCACACTGTTGATCCGATAAATGCCATTCATTGGCATAAACCGATTCGAAACGATGGAGGTTCCCTCCGATATACTGTTTGATGCTCTGTTGCAAGTTGATAGGAATATCAATCACTACAGGCCCGGGCTTGCCGGACTTTGCCAGAAAATACGCATCCTTAATAACCGCCTCGATATCATCGATACGATCAACCAACACTACCTTTTTTGCGGTAGGACCGAACACCGCCGAAACGTCAATATGCTGAAACGAATCGGTGCCTATCTTATGTTCCGGCACCTGTCCGGCAATAACGATTAAAGGAATACTGTCCGCAAAAGAATCGGCTACCGCAGTCAAGGTATTGGTGATGGCTGGGCCGGAAGTTACGATTGCAACACCAACGCGATCACTTGAACGGGAATAACCGGCAGCGCTGAAAGCAGCGGCCTGTTCGTTGGCATTTACCACAATATCAATTGAACTTTGTCCCAACTCATCCATAACTGGCAGAATCGCCGCTCCAGTGTAGCCAAAAATGTGTTTAACACCTAGCTCTTCAAGACTTTTAACCAGTATTTGCGCACCTGTCATTGTTCTGTTTCCTTAGTACTAATTCTTGTCGATTCAGCTCTTTACTGATAGTCAGAAAAATTTGAATCCGTATTGTCCGTTATAACGTCTAATTTCATTTTGGATATCTGTGGCCAGCTGCAGCGCCCTGAGACCATCAACACCGGGTACTTTGGTTTGCGAGAGTACTCCACTGTTTTTAGTTTCCCGCACTGCCTGCAGGAAATTCTCAAGCTCTTCAGCGAGAGCATTTTTTTCATTGAGACTGATATCTTTACGAGCCAGGCCAACCCGGTTTTTCTTGAGCACCATCCCGGAATGATTGCCGTAATCCATCGAAATATAACACTTTTCCTGAAAGATACGAAAACGCCGTTGCGGATCCTGACTGACACGGCTGGCGGTCATGTTGGCGACGGAGCCATTGCGGAACTTGATCCTGACACTGACAATATCTTCCGTCTGGCTGAGCACTGGAATCCCGACGGCATCAAAACGTTCGACTTCCGCATCCACCATATTCAACACCAGATCGATATCGTGAATCATCAAATCAAGCACCACACTTACTTCAGTGCCGCGGCGGTGCTGCCCGGGGCGCGGGGGGGGATATTGCGCCAGCCGATGTGCCTCAATAAAACGGGTGTTGTGAGCGTGTTTTTCCAGAAAATCCATGGCTGGATTGAAACGTTCCACGTGCCCAACTCCCAAGACCAACCCGCGCGCGGCAGCAGCTTCAACCATTATCCGTCCTTCTTCCGGAGTAGTCGCGAGCGGCTTTTCAACCAACACATGCTTTCCCTTTTCCAACAGGGGCAGAGTGATTTCACAATGTTTAGTAGCGGGAACGGCAACACTTAAAGCGTCGCATTCTGCCGCCAGTTCACTAATATCAGAAAAAACCTTGAGTCCGAACTCATCACCGACATTTTTGGCTGCTTCTGGAGAAACATCGTAAATTCCTACTAGTTGCGCATTCTCACTGAGATTATAAAGCCTGGAGTGGTGCCTGCCCAGAGCACCCACTCCGACGACTCCGACTTTTACTGCCGCTTCTAGTGCCATATCTTATCCTGATTCAAGTAAACGTCGCTTTCTCACACCTGACGACGCCCGCTAAACACAATCGCACCGTCGCGACTGCCTGGCGGTGAAGTTTAAATTCTAAAATTAACGTAGTACTATAACGGCAAAAAACTTTTTTTCAGCATTAAAAATGCAAATTATTCAGTTTTAAAATTTGATAAACCGTATATTTCAGATAACTTTGCAGTGATATTTCGGATAACTCCATTAATCTATATCTCAGGAGTGTTGATTTACATGGGAACAAATTATATCTATAAACGTATTCTGATTAAGCTGAGTGGCGAAGCACTGAAAGGAGATCAGCCACATGGTTATTCCGCAGCCGCCGTGCATCAGGCCGTGGAAAAAATTAATCGTGTGATTGACAGCGGCGTTGAAGTGGCGCTGGTGGTCGGGGCCGGCAACATCTGGCGCGGCACGGTGGGTACGGCAGACGGCATGGACCGGGTTACCGCGGATTACATGGGAATGCTTGGCACTGTGATGAACTCCTTGTTTCTTAAGGACGCATTCGATGCTGCAGGTGTAGGCGCTGAAGTGCAAACTTCGATTCAAATGGGGCCCATCGCTCAATGTTTCAATCGCGGGAGAGCCATCAAAGCACTTGAGTCTGGCAAGGTGGTAATCTTTGCCGGGGGCACGGGCAGTCCATTTTTCACCACCGACACTACTGCCGTGCTGAGAGCGCTGGAAACGGATTGCGAGGCAGTATTCAAAGCTACCAAGGTTAGTGGAATTTATTCTGCCGATCCAATACACGACCCGGGCGCGGTGCGTTTTGAAACCATCTCCTTCGCGGATGCGCTGTCGCGCGAACTGGCGGTTATGGATGCCACGGCCTTTTCAATGTGTCGCTCGCATAAACTGCCGATCTGGGTATTTAACTTTTTCGAACCGGATGGGCTGGAGCAGGCTCTTTGCGGGAATAATTCAGCCGCTACAAAAGTATCTTGAATTATGGAATTCCGACAAATATGGCAACAGAGTTCAGGAGAACTGATTTAATTGTTTTAAAAAAAGCACCTTATCGCGAAACAAGTTTGTTGATTAACGGACTAAGCGCTGAATTCGGTAAACTGGATTTTGTGGCCCGGGGAGGGCTCAAACTGTCCGCTAAACATTTTCCGGTTTTTGATTTGTTTCGAATTGTACAAGTAGCGTTCATGGAAACCGGTCGCGAGGAATTGTACAATGTGCAACAGGCTGAATTGATCAACGCGTTTGATCACCTTGCCCTAAATCCCGGGTATTACCGTTTTATTGCCAATGTCGGGAGTTTCATTCTCAACAACAGCGCGCCGCTGCTGCCGTCACCCCTGGTATGGGAAGCATTGCGCAACATATTACGAAATCTTGATTTGCTCGGGCAAAAACAACCCGCGCCATGGCAAGTGATAGAATGTTCGGTAATCATAAAAACCACTTTTCTTTTTGAAAATGGGCTGTTACCAATGCCAACAGATGACAACGGTAAATCCTATCGGATTATCGACCAAGTTATTGCGGCGGGAAATGAGGGACATTCACTGCCGGGAAACCCGGACTCCTATTGGCAGAATTTCGGCCGTTGGCTCAACTCCCAAATCAAAATCCACCAGCTTCGACTCTAGCCCGGCTTCGCGTTTATATAATTTCGCAAAGAATACTATCATCCACCAGTAATTTTGTCATCACTGGTGTCAAGATATTTTTACGCGCGTCATCATAGCAACGCGCTTTCATATAGTTGTCAGACCAACCGATAGAATATCCATTCCGATTCCGGCTTTCGAAAATTACATCCACCTTTTTGTCTAACTGAGAAACGAGAAAATCGCGCTTCAATTCCGTCGCCAACCGGTTGAGACGCTTATAACGGTTTTTCACCGTTGCCGCCGTGACTTGGCCCGACATTGTTGCGGCGGGCGTGCCGGTTCTGGGAGAAAATGAGAACAGGTGCATATTGGCAAAACCCATGCGAGCCACGAAAGCCATCTCTTCCTCAAACAGGGTATCGGTTTCTCCCGGAAATCCGACAATTATATCTGTTCCCAGGTGGAGGCCGGGAATGAGTTTTCTGGCAAGAGCAACAAATTCGGCATATTCCGTCGTGGTATATTTGCGTCCCATTCCCCGGAGTATTTCGTCCGTGCCGTGTTGCAGCGACAGATGCAGGAAGCGGCATATCTTGTGATTATCCCGCATGATTTCGAGTATTTCCGGGTTGCGCGGATGCGGTTCGGTCGAGCTAAGCCTGATGCGAAAATTTCCCGGTAGCGCGGCGAGTTCCAGTAATAAATCGGCCAGGCGTTTTCCCCGATCATCATAGGCACAAATGTTGACACCGGTCAAAACTATTTCCTGAAAGCCAGAAGCAAGCAATTGTTTAAAATCGGCAAGAATTTCTCCTGAATCCCTGGAACGTTCCGGACCGCGGGCGTACGGCACAATACAATAGGTGCAGAAATTATTGCAGCCTTCCTGTATTTTTAGAAACCCGCGGCTCCTGAACGGAAAATAACCCCGGGCTTGTTCCGTAAAGGTAGTAACGGCCTCATCCAAACTTTTTTGCTGAACTTTGTTTGGGTACTGATAACGTGAAGATAAAAATTGATTCACCGCTTCAACAATATCCCTTTTCCCCGGGTTGGTCAGCACGAGATCAACCGCTGGTTCCTGACTCCAGGCCTCTTGATCAATTTCCGCGCCGCAGCCAACAACAATTACGCATGCAGCCGGGTGACGTTCCCGCAGCTTTCGCGTTGCCTGGCGACTTTTGCTCGCCGCTGCCGCAGTGACCACACAGGTGTTGATAATCAGCAAATCGGCCGGAACATTGCCGTTGGTCGGCACTATTTTCCAGCCGCGGTGCCGCAACCGATCGCACATCAGCGCACTGTCTGCCTGGTTAAGACGACAGCCGAGGGTGAAAACCGCAGCATTGCCGCGAATACTGTTTTTTTGATTGCTCATGTCTAATACAGTCACCTGAATCCATGATAAATTGGATTGTTTTGGCTTTTAATACAATTATTTGAAACGATATAAGAGCGTTGAGAAGAAAAACCTTTGGGCATGCGGAGCATGAACCCAAAAGGGCTTTTCGATCACGGTTTTATTAACGCCAAAAGCTCATGCTTGTCGCTGAATTCAGTGAATTTGCCATAGCGTTCCTGGGTAGTTTCGTGTCCTTTTCCGGCAATAAGCACAATATCGCCGGGCTTGGCCTGTTCGATGGCACGAGCGATAGCGGTTCGCCGATCCGGTTCAATCAGACAGGTGCAACTGTCGGTAATACCGGCTTTGATTTCAGCAATAATGGCTTCCGGGGCTTCATCACGAGGGTTGTCACTGGTAAGAATAACGATGTCGGCAAAAGCTGCGGCAACTGCTCCCATTCGCGGACGTTTTGAGCGGTCGCGATTTCCACCGCAACCGAACACCACGATGATGCGATTCCCTGGCAGGAGGCGGAGAATTGACAACACATTGCGCAATGCGTCATCGGTATGCGCGTAGTCGATAAAAAAGTCGATAGTATTGGCGCGAATGTGTTCGAGTCGCCCTGGCACAGTCACATTGTAACGCAGTGCATTGATCGCATGTTCAGGGACAATGCCGACCGCGATTGCCGCGCACAATGCCCCGGTCAGATTGTAGACATTGTGTTCACCGATGAGGTTAGTGTGAACCTTGTGGCAATCTCCATGCAAGTACAATTTAAAATAACTGCCGTCTGAACCTGTGGAAATACTATCAATCACGGCATCTGCTTCCGGCTTCCTGCCAAAGGTGATGGTTTTTTGTTTATGACACTCTGCCGCGAGGCGTTTGCCGTAGGGATCGTCAATGTTTATGATCGCATAGCCATCGACAGCGAGATATTCAGTAAAAAGGCGTTTTTTGGCCAGAAAGTAGTTTTCCATGTGACGATGGTAATCGAGATGATCCCCGGTTAAATTGGTGAAAATTGCGGTCTTGAAACGCGTTCCGCCCGGACGGTACTGATCAAGTCCATGACTGGAAACTTCCATGACCACTCGATTACAGCCTTGTTGCAGCATGGTGGCAAACAGCTGTTGCAGCTCGCATGCTTCCGGGGTTGTCCCGCCTGACCCCGACAATTTTGTTTTCGCGCAACGGCATTCGATGGTTGAAATCAGGCCGCATGCTTTTTCGCTGAAACGGAATATATGTTCGAGCAGATACGCGGTAGTCGTTTTGCCGTTGGTGCCGGTAATGCCGTGCAGTTGCAGCTTGCGGGCAGGGAAATCGCGAAAACATTCACAGAGCAGGGCATATGCCAGGTAGGAATCAGTCACTTTAATACCGGCAACATCAGAGTTGGAGAGGGCATTATCCCAGGAGTACACCACCGCGCAAGCGCCATGGGCAACCGCATCATCAATGTAGTTGTGGCCGTCGGTTCGGGTTCCAGATATGGCAACAAAAATATTACCCGGAACAACTTTGCCGGAGTGGTGCGCGATACCGGTTACCGGTACATCAGAATTCGGTATATTTGCCGCAAGCGTAATGGTGTGCATTGCGGCGGCGTATTCAGTCAGAAGTTTCATTATAAAATCATTATGTGGTAACCCGTAATTGCGGAAAGAGCACAACATCACGAATAGATTCAGCGCTAGTCAGGAGCATCACCAGCCGATCAATACCAATTCCCATGCCTCCGGCGGGCGGCATGCCGTGTTCCAGAGCGGTTAGGAAATCCTCATCCATCTTGCCGTCAAGCGCCTCAGCTCCTTCTCCGCCCTGCTGGAGTTGTGCCATGAATCTTTTCCGCTGTTCAACCGGATCGTTAAGCTCAGAATATCCTGGTGAGATTTCCTGTCCATTGATCTCCAGTTCGAAGACATCAACCACAGTGGGATCATCGGCACAGGTCTTTGCTAGTGGCACCAGTACGGCGGGAAGACGGGTGACGAATGTCGGCTGGATCAGCGTTTTTTCGATCAATTTTTCATATACTTCGTGAGTAACCTCGAAATCGGGACAGGATTCGTCAACCACCAGTCCCATATCGATGGCGCGTTTAACGCGTTCTTCGGGAGAAATATCAAACCAGTCAGCGCCGACCTTTTCCCGTACCAGGTCGTGATAGGCAACTCTGCGCCACGGACGGGCAAGGTCGATTACCAGTTCATCCGCGTATTTGATTTTCAGTGAACCGGATATTTCCAGCGCGATGGAAGTGATCATTTCCTCGATCAAATCCATCATGGTCCGGCAATCGCCATAAGCCTGGTAAATTTCAATCATGGTGAATTCGGGATTGTGCCGCCTGGACATGCCTTCATTGCGGAAGTTTCGGTTAAGCTCGTAAACTTTTTCAAACCCGCCAACCAGCAGGCGCTTCAAATAAAGTTCCGGTGCAATGCGCATAAACATTTCGGCATTGAGCGCTTCATAATAGGTTTTGAACGGATTGGCGGCAGCACCGCCTGCAAGTGGCTGCAGCATTGGGGTTTCCACTTCAATAAAGCCGCGTTGTTCCAGAAAACCGCGAATGGCGCGAATGATGGCAAAACGCTGTTTAAAAACGCGTCGGCTGTCGTCATTCATGATCAAATCCAGATAACGTTGCCGATAACGTTGTTCCACATTGGTAAGTCCGTGAAATTTTTCGGGCAATGTCCGCAGAGATTTACTGAGCGGGGTGTAACTTTTAACGCGGACTGAAAGTTCACCGGCATGCGTTTTAAACAGTTCGCCATCCACGCCGATGATATCGCCGACATCCACTAATTTCTTAAAAATGTTGAACAGCTCAGGCCCGATTTCTTTTTTGCTGACAAACAGCTGAATCCGCTCGGAGCTGTCCTGTAGATCAGCGAACATGGCATTGCCCATAATACGTCGCCCTACCAGCCGACCCGCAACCCGCATCTGGAGCGGTTCTTGAGCTTCTTCACGAAATGATGCTCTCACCTCAGCGATAGGTTGAACATTGTCAAAGGCTTGTCCAAAAGGCGGGAGCCCGGCGGCAGTCAGCTCCTCTGCCTTGTGCTGGCGTTGAGAAAAGATGTCGCCGGTTAAATCGGTAGTATTTTCGTTTTTTTCATGGTTTTCCATTAAATCTCTCCTGTATCGATGCCGGTCAGGCATCGGTTTCGTTTGTTTTCAAAACGGTCAGTCCGCCATGTTTCCAGGGCAACAATCACCGTCAATTTTTCAAAGCAGGAAGCTTGAGGTACTTTTTCCCGACTCCGACAAATCAGAATTAATTGAGCGATTGCCGCAGTTGCGAAAAGTCTAATCTATCATTTGAAAAAAATCTTGCAATTAAAAAATTTGAAACTAAATTGTTCGGCTGTATGTGCATTTTAAAAAATAGTAACACGTAAACAAGGTTATTTAAGGACATGAGAAAATCACTTCTTCTTGCCGGATTCTCGCTTCTTGGTGCAACGGTTGCCAAAGGACAACAGGCGACTGAATCGTTTGTTGAGATTACAGAGGAAATTGTTACTACCGGGGTACAACCTCTTCCAAATGAAGCGGGAGAAGTACTCTTCGGATTCCCGATGATTTGGTGGGTTGCGCCGTTCGCCTCTGTTCTGGCTTTGCTGGTGGCACTGATGTTCTATCAGAAAATGATGCGTTCCAGCGAAGGCAACGATACCATGAAGGAAATAGCCGGTCACGTCAGGGAAGGCGCCATGGCCTATCTGTTCCGGCAATATCGTGTTGTAACAGTTGTTTTTGCTGTGCTGTTTGTGATATTTCTGGCACTTGCTTATATGGGAATTCAAAATCCCTTTGTTCCGATAGCATTTCTCACCGGCGGTTTCTTTTCAGGTTTGTGTGGATATATCGGGATGAAAACCGCTACTCAGGCATCATCGCGCACAGCGCAGGCCGCAAGTGAAGGGCTTAACCGCGGTTTGCGGGTTGCTTTTACCTCGGGCGCGGTTATGGGCTTGGTGGTGGTCGGACTCGGACTGATAGATATCTGTCTCTGGTATTGGATTCTTGATCAACTCGTTTACTCTCCCGAACATATGCGAACGGGATTCCATCTGTTGGGATTGGAACTGGTGCCGGAAGGTTGCACCGACGCCAAGAAGTTGGTGGATATTACCACAACCATGATTACTTTCGGTATGGGCGCTTCTACCCAGGCATTGTTTGCCCGTGTTGGCGGTGGAATTTATACCAAGGCCGCTGATGTCGGTGCAGATTTGGTGGGAAAGGTTGAAGCCGGCATTCCGGAAGACGATCCCCGTAATCCGGCAACTATCGCGGATAATGTGGGTGACAATGTCGGCGACGTTGCCGGCATGGGGGCAGATTTGTATGAATCATACTGTGGTTCAATTCTGGCGACTGCGGCGTTAGGGGCCGCGGTAGGGGTCCAGCAGCTTGCGGCCGGGGAGACGACTATTGATGAAGCAGTAAAATACATTCTCGCTCCTATGATTGTGGCTGGTTTGGGGACGGTACTTTCTATCATTGGCATGACACTGGTCAGATGTAAAGAAGGAGCTACTCAAAAACAGCTGTTACGCAGCTTGCTGATCGGAACCCTTGGCAGCTCTGTTCTAATTCTCGTTGCTTTAGTCTTTCTGGAATGGATGGGGTATATTACCTGGGGAATTTTCGGATCAGTGGTTTCGGGTTTGCTGGCCGGGGTTATTATCGGACAATCCACCGAGTACTACACCTCTGATGAATACGGCCCCACTAAAGGTATTGCCGAACAGGCTAATATGGGAGCGGCAACCACAATTATCGATGGTCTGGCTGTGGGCATGTTCTCAATCGGTTTACCAGTTATTACTATAGTTATCGGTATTATTTGCGCGTTTGGGTTTGCCGGAGGTTTCAGCAACTTCAGTATGGGGCTTTACGGTATTGGCTTTGCGGCGGTCGGGATGTTGTCAACATTAGGTATTACACTGGCGACTGACGCATACGGTCCAATTGCGGATAATGCGGGTGGTAATGCCGAAATGTCCGGTTTGCCCAAAGAAGTCCGGGAACGTACCGATGCGCTCGATTCCCTCGGCAACACCACCGCCGCCACCGGGAAAGGTTTTGCCATCGGTTCTGCGGCATTAACGGCAATGGCACTACTGGCAGCCTATATCGAAGAGGTCAAATTATGGGTTGGTAAATTTGCGGATCAGGGCTCTACACAATTTGCCGCGCTTTTTGGGCGGGCGCAAACTGCTGGAGAAGGTGCCACGGCAAAATCTGAAATTCTGGTTTACATCGACCTTTTTGACGCTCACCTGATGAACCCGTTATTGCTCTGTGGTTTATTTATCGGTGGAATGATGGCTTTTGTTTTTTGCGCTATGACGATGAAGGCGGTCGGACGTGCTGCCGGAGCGATGGTTGAAGAAGTCAGGGCGCAATTCAAGGAAAAACCGGGCATTATGAAAGGAACAGAAACCCCTGACTATGCTCGTTGTGTTGCCATTTCGACCACAGGAGCACAGAAAGAAATGATTATTCCTTCGATACTGGCAATTGTGGTTCCGGTTATTACCGGACTGATCTTGGGAGTGGCCGGTGTCGTTGGGTTGTTGGTCGGCGGTCTGGTGGCTGGATTTATGTTGGCAACTATGCTGAATAATGCCGGTGGCGCCTGGGACAATGCCAAAAAATTTATTGAAAAAGGTGCTTATGGCGGTAAGGGCTCGCCAGCTCATAAGGCGGGTGTCGTTGGTGATACGGTCGGTGATCCATGCAAGGACACTTCTGGTCCATCTTTGAATATCCTGATCAAATTAATGAGTATGGTAAGTATCGTTTTCACCCCGGTAGTTGTCAAGTTCTCCCCAATAATTCAAGAGTGGCTCGGCATTAACTTCTAATTGACAAGCCCGATTTGACCCCGACATCAAATTTGCTACTTTCTTCGAAATCGCTATCGGGATTTCGATTTGGATTATCCGAACCGACACGGATCAGGCGCGGTTATAAGCCGTCGCCTGCATCCCGATTCTATTGATTTTTCCCTGTCTCCCGATAGTCCATAAGCCGTTTGTGCAATAATGACAACCTCTTTGTTGAATTCCCGGATTCGACGCGTGGCTTCGTATCCTCCCATTTCGGGCATCTCAATATCCATCAATATCAGGTCTATGTCAGGATTATCACGGCAAGCGTCAACGGCTTCAATCCCTGTCTGTGCTTTTAAAATTTCCTTGCCAAACATTTCAATGT
>JAGYNC010000209.1 GCA_018400135.1 Victivallaceae bacterium | reverse complement strand
TCTTCCAGGCATTGTGCTATGCGAGCGGTGTATTCATGGGTATTCATCGGGTTCGAGTCCTTTTTTTTCCCTTTGGTGCGGGGTCAATACTACACAGCCTTGTGTTCTGTGAAGCTTAAAATATCGATTTGGACAAGTTAAATTATGGTACAGAGCACTAATCGTCCCTCCTCGGGTGTCCTAGCCTCTACCCCACCTAAAGAGTGGGTGCAAAATAAAATAATTTCAAGTCTGGGATAATTCACCGGAAAATTTAATTTCGTCCGATTCATCTTCCTTGGGTTCAAACATATCTATTTCTCCAACGCTGGACCAGTGATAAGGGAAGAGGTGCACATCATACGCTTCATCCTTCACCACCAACAGCGAAGTCGAGTAGGCAATTTCGTCCCTGACCCCGTCCTGATCCGGGGAGGCCACGAACAATTGGAGTCCCAGATCGGTGGCGAATCCCATCAATTGATCGCGGCGCTGGGCATCGATACCGTAGAACGCCTCGTCAAAGAGCAAGGTTTTAAGTTTTATGCCGGAACCGCTGAACATAAAATGCGCGATGGTCAGAACCAGCAGATAGTTCGGCACCGCCTGTTCGCCGCCGGAGCCAACGCTTTTAACGCGCGAATCCATCACCGCGCCATCACCGCTGGAACCGTAAACGTGCATCTCGTAGCCATACCAATTACGGTAATCGAGAATTTCCGGGATAGCGCCGGGCGGAGTGTTTATCAGGTCGTTTTTATAATCCTGGAAGAAGTTACGCATCTGTTCAATAACATCAGGATTGTAGTGTGTAAACGATTTTATCAGCTTCACCAGCGCGGCATAGCGTTCGTGCGGACGGATACTGATACGGTAGGCGTTGTTGCCAAACGTGCGTCCTTCCAGCAAACGGTTGATATCGCGCTGCATTTTCTCGAGTCCGTGCACTTTTTCCCAAAGTGTCCTGACCATTGTGTCCAGAATAAGTTCCTGGAAGAGTTCCGTGGTCTTTTCGCTGATCAGGTGCTGTTGTTCCTCCAGATTCTTTGCCAGCGATGCAGCGATTGCCGCCACCGCGATACCGTCGCGTGAAAAGAGCTGATTATTCTCCTGATCGTAGGAAAAACCATAATTCACGCCGATAATCTCCCGGATACGCGTTGTGAGAACTGCGGTTTTCGCACTGCCGCGTGTCCGGCATTCCATGGCTTTGTCAGCCGCGTCGCGATCAACGTGAAGTCGATGCTGTAAACGCAACTCCTCGATTTTTTCCGCCGCTGCGGCAAAATGGTATTTATTTTCCAGCAGGAACAACTTTTCCTGATAAGCGGTAGTCAATTCGGTCAGCCGCTGTTCCGCCGCGGCAATCCGCTGCAAAGCGTCTTCACCGCGGCCTTCTAGCTTGCCCAAAGTAGTTTGGTGTGTTTTGATCTCATCCCGCAGGCAATTCGAACTATTTTCGAGCTCGTTGATGGTTGCTGCCACATTCTGCAGGTCGCGTTCCTGAATCATTTTGCGGAGATCATCCAGGTGGGTACGACTGGCGGCGATCTCATCATCCAGACGCTGTAACTCCTGTTCGCAGCGTTGCAGTCCCTCTTTTTGGTGGGACAGCTTAAGATTCAATTCGGCAATAACACGCGTTTTGGCGCGGAATTCACTCAATCCGCCTTCAACCAGACGTTCCAGATTCCCCAGCAACTTAATCGTTGATTTCAACTCTTTGACATGCTTCCCCGTCTCCTGGAGTAGTTGTCGAATATCCCTGAGTTCTGCCCTGATAGCTTTGATTTTGCGCTTCTGTTCCCGCTGTCTTGCCTCGGCTCCGATAAAGCGGGCATCCTGGCCGCAAAGACCGCGTTCATGGCTTCTGAAATTAACCACGTTCACGCCCTCCCACTCGAAGAAGCGCGGCAGATGCTTGCTTGCCAGTTCCCGCAGCAGAATGTCCAGAATCAGCGGATTACAGGCATTGACATCAAAAACGCCGGTTGCCCATTCACGCAGTTCGCGGGAAGATTCCGGCACGGGAACCAGCGTTGTCAGGCGATGTCCCGGGAAATCCCGAAAGATAATATCCGCCGCCGCGTCATGTTCACCGGTATCCACGGAAATAATGGCGAGCAGTTCCTCGCCGATGAACTCTTCGATCATGGACTTCTGGTCATCGTTCAAATCCGGATGCCAGGCCAGACCTTTGTAAAGCGGAGTGTAAACAATCCCGTTGCGGTCGAGTTCAGTTAATAAATTATCAAATCCATTCCAGGCCGGCACGGACTCCGGCGAATCTAGCAATGCTTTTTCTTCGGCTACTGCCTCCGCTTCCTGTTCCTGCTGACTGGCAAGACTATTCTCCCGCAACGCCAATTCCTGTTGCCTGGCCGCGCCGTTTTTTCTGGCGCTGTCGAGCAATTCGGAAAGAACCCGTTCCAGCTTGTTCTCCCCGCTGTTATCGCCATGGATCAGTGCTTCCAGCTCGGCCATGGCTGCACCGGTTTCAACCCCGGTCTGGATCGATTTATCCGGCAACTTCTTCAGCAAACCGGACAAATATTCGAGCAGGGCTTGCTGTTCCTCCTGCCTTTCAGCAGCAATCGCGGCGACCGCTTCGCGCTGTTCTTGTTGCGCGGCACCAACAACATTGCGCCGTTCCTCCCGCAACCCGAGTTTATCGAGCAATTCTTTCTCTCTGGCCAACGCGTTGGAGGGATCTTGCTCTCTGAGATCGTTGATCTGTTCATCAAGCAGATTTTTCTTCTCCTCCAACGTCATCAGCGCTTCGCGCTGCCGGTTCGCTTCACTATTCCAGTTGGCGATGTTCTCCTGTTCCCCGACAATCGCCTGTTTAAGATGGGTAACCTGAATAAAAAGTCCAACCGCGTCAAACGCTGCGGCTTCGCGATTAGCATTGGCGATTTCATCGAGCAGTTGAGCAAGTTCATTAACATAATCGAATTTTGCCGCCAGATTATCCAAATCCTCACGGGACTCGTCAATAGCTTTCAGGGCAATGATAATCCGTTCAAAAATATCCTGTTCCGATTCCGGCAACAGACGCATGAACAGCTCCTGATAATCGGTGGTATGCGCCGCAATTTCGCGATAGGCCTTGCCGATGGCGAGGAATCGACAAAAGTCGTTGAATTCGGCGCGTCCGCCAAGAAAACGATCCGCCAGTTGATTGCAGAACGAATGCGGCTGCCCGAAATAACCGACTCCGCCAAGCGCCTTGCGCATTTCCACTTTGTCACGCGGCCGTTCGCCTTCCGGGTCTCTGATTAAAAACGGCACATCCTCAAGCGCGCCATCCCGAATAATTCCCCAGCGCGTCAACGGTTCTTCCGGAGCATTGACCGCCATGCCGATTGCGGCCGTGGTCAGTTTGCCGTTGGCACCAACAATCTCCAGCGCGGCGTAGGAGACACCGCCGGCAGGACGCATGTGGCCGGTATCAACATTATATCGGGTGATAATGCCCTGCGCGCGGCGTCCCTGCTGCCGATTGCCGACGACTCGCGCCGCGGCATTGAACTCCATGTGTTCGCCGGCTGTCAAAACATAGTGAACCGCGTCCAGCACGGTGGTTTTGCCTGAACCGTTATCGCCCAGCAAAAACAGATGCCCGCCGTGATTAACGTTGATGGTAACGTTGCTGAAATTGTGAAAATTCAACAATTTTATCCGGTTGATGTAACAGTGTTGTTCACTCCTGCTCACGATTATCCTCCGTTTCCATGTCATTATCAGCCTCATCACCAACGTCCGGTTCGCCGTCGGTTACAATCGCGCCCAAACCCTCCACCAGACCGCCGGTGTTGTAGTGGTAAAGCGCGGGCAGCGCCTCATAGATGTATTGGTCGCGAGCCACCTGAAAACCCGGCGGACGCGGCAGTTCCTCAAGAAAGCGATATTTTATCAGACGCGGCATCAATGGATGCAGGACATTTTTCCGCAAATATTCAGCGGTAAATTTTTCTGTTTCGTTCGGCAGGAGTTCGGCAAAGCGTTGTCGCTGATACTCCAGCAGATCGCCAAAAACGAACCGCGGATTGTGGGGATCTTCAACTGTCATGGCGTTTTCATCCAACAGCTTTTCGAAATACTCCAGTAATAACATGAAAGCAATGCATTCGTCGCGCCGTCCCAGGCGGAACAACAGCCGATCGGCCGGTTTGACCGCCTGATTGAACCAGGCATCCTTGTAAACCCTGGCGCACTTGACATCCATAATCAAATCCCAACCGAACCACTCGCGGTAAAACTCCCGGAATTCCTGCTGGCTGCGACGTAAAAACATAAACAGCTCTTCATTGTCCTTTCGATAAAAATAAGGTGATTCGATTAGAATATTCAAAATCGCCCGCACCTGCCCTGGATGCTTTTCTTTTAAAACGCTCAGATTACTGCTCATCTTCCGCGATCTCCCGAATCGTTTGGCATCTGAAACTCAATTCACGCTGCCGATCTTTCACAGCAACAAGCTCCGTGCCAACGTCAAGTTTGAAATTGATTTTACGTAATGCTCTGCCCTTACCGAGCAATCCCTTCTTGCCTACTTTAATAATATTCTGAAAATCAACCGGTTCGT
>JAGYNC010000208.1 GCA_018400135.1 Victivallaceae bacterium | reverse complement strand
AATCCGGTTCCTTCTCATTTCAAGTAGGTGCTTGCATCACTCCGGTAATCGTTCCTCCTCGGGTGTCATACTAACCTCGACTCCACCCAAAGATTACGGATTTTAGCTTTTATTGCACCCGGACACTTGAACTTACATGAAAAAACATAATTGACAAGCAGCAGTAATTATTTATAGTTGATTTCAAGGTGTTGAAGTGATAGTTTTCTTGTCCGTACGACGGACGGCGGCAAGATGCTGCGCATCTTTATTCCGTACTCTGTCCGGTGGCTCCCCCCGTTACGTATCAATAGCGATTCTGGGACGCAATATGCAAAAAGTGGGGGCGGTATTGTAGGCGAAGAAACGGGAATACGAAAAACGATGGTGGTGGATTGAAACAGACAGTTATTGCGGCCATGAGTGGCGGGGTGGATTCTTCGGTGGCCGCCGCGGTTTATCAACAGCGCGGTTATCAGGTGATTGGGGCAACACTGCGATTGCGTTCAAAATTACCGGAACTTGCCGGAGTTGAGAGTTGCGCGTCGAAGAGCGACGAGGATGCGGTATTGGCGGTGGCGGAAAAACTCGGCATTGAGCATCATTTTCTTGATTTCGGAAGTGAATTCGAGTCACTGGTACTGCGGCCATGTTGGGATGCTTACGCTTCCGGGCGGACGCCTAATCCGTGTACCCATTGCAATATTCATATTAAATTTGGTAAGTTGCTGGAGTTTGCCGACCAGTGTGGAGCGGCTGGAGTGATTACCGGGCACTATGCCGGAGTGGAACAACTTGGTGGTGTATTCAAGCTGTGCCGTGGCGATGACTCAGGCAGAGACCAAACCTATTTCCTTTATCGGTTAACGCAGAAACAGCTCTCCCGTATTGCTTTTCCGATCGGCAAGATGAGCAAGAATGAAACACGCGCACTGGCGGCGCAGCTTGGGTTGCCGAATTCGGCGAAGAAAGATAGTCAGGATGCTTGTTTTAATGTGCCCGGTGAATGTTTTGCGGAAACTTTGCGCCGGTTGTTTGGCGGTTCTGTTCGACGAGGTAATTTTATCTATCAGGGTAGAGTGGTTGGCAGGCACGATGGTATTCATCAATTTACCATCGGACAGCGCAAGGGGCTGGGGGTTGCTCTGGGAGTGCCGGCCTATGTCCAGCGCATTGATCCGGTTGCCGGAAATGTTTATTTGACTACCGACGAAGACGATTTAATGTCACAATCTTTTCAGGTTACCGAACTTAACTGGCAGTCGGGGTATATGCCGGAATGGCCGTTGTCCTGTTTGGTGCAAACGCGTTATCGCAGTCAGCCAGCGCCGGCTGTGGTGACCTTTTCTAAAGGAGAAGCGCAAGATCATCCAGACAAAGTTGCAGTGGTTCTAAGTGCTCCGCAACGCGCGATCACATCGGGTCAGGCGGCGGTTTTTTACGATCGGGATATATTGCTCGGCGGTGGAATTATTTTATAATTCACATTTCTGCGCATAGATTGCGAATAAACGGAAAGCGTTCAATCAAATTGAATATTTTTGAGAGGCTGGAGCCGCCCTTGAAAATTCTTTTCGTTCATCGACTGCTGTCATATTATTATTTCAGGCCGCAGGTGAAATTGAATTCGGCAGTGTTGGCTTCGTGCCAGTTCGCGTTGATCAGGTCGTAAAAGTCCATGGTTCCTGCAACCCGGGGAATCGACAGCACCTTTCTGGAGAAAAGTTCGGTGAGGCCGGTGCGGGAGTTTTTGCGAACGAGAAATGCTTCCTTGCGAGCATCTCTTACCTGGCCGTCGACCGGAATGGTTGCCCGCGTGGTCAGTAACGGCGGTCGGCCGTAGCGATAGACTTCGATGGGCAGTGAAGACTTGGCGATGAGCGCGGTCAGCTGTTCATGTTCCAATTCCACCCAACCCTGCGCCTGCGAAATGCCATGTGCGGCCAGTTCGCATACCGCCATACTGTTGCAGGCCGGCAACGGAAAACTGGAAACCAGTTTTATCTGGTCTGTCGCCAGTTCCCGGACAAGATCAAGCTGATACAACGCTGTAATCCGGAAACGCCTGATGCCCCGGTTCAGCGCTTCAGTCAACAGTTTTCGCAGTGATGGCAGCCGTTCTTCAGGACAGAATGACGGCAGAATCACTTCGTTGCTCTGTTTATTAAAATCGAAAATGCTTGTTGCTTTCAGCGCTTTGCGCTTGCCGGGCAGTGGCCCGCCGGGACGTAGAGCCACAGTTTCCGGCCGCCATTCAGGGAGAGGAGGCGGTTTGAGCGCGAGGTAGTCCCGATGGAAATGTTCCAGGCTGGTGGCGGAACAGGAGAAAACCTTATCGGGAGTTACCTGTTGTTCGACCCAATTCCAGAAGCTTTGCCGAAGCTTTTTCAGTTCACCGGCAGGTATAAAATAGTCGCCTTGCACTCGCACGGCGATATGCCCGGGGCGAAATGCTGCGGCGCGTCCGATGGTGGTAAATGCGGAGCAAATCTGTTCTGAGCTCAATGAATGTTTTTGTGCCGGCTGTAATTCAAGCTCAGCAGTCCACGTTGAAACGGCGGCATTGACTATTGCCACTTCGATACGCTGTGCGGCAATATTAATGTCCAGATTTAGAACATTTTTGGGTTCCGGCAGGATGCTGACGCGTTTAATCAGATTGTCGTAATCAACGCCGATTTTATAGACCGAGCTGCCGGGAGTAATTTCTTTGTCGCAAAAGATAAAACATTCGTGATTTGGCAGGATTTTGGTGACGCTGCCACCATCGCACCGCATCCGGGTAACGGTGATGGCCGGACCTTCCTCGCCATTTGGCGGCTGCAATCTGATACGATCGTCCAGATACAATCTGCGGCTGGGAGTGAAACCAAACCCGTTGGCTTCGATCAGGCTGACTTTGCCCAGCAACTGGCCACTTGCGCCGGGAGCATCGTGTTTTATCAATTCCCTGGCCGAAGTGTTGGTGTAGAAGCCGTGCGACCATTTGCGGCCGTAGGTGCCAGCCAGGAGTTTTCTGGCTTCGCCGAACAGTTTTTGATCAGGCTTTTCGCTGTCCAACAGTAAACGATATGCGGCGACACTGTTTTTTACGTAGTCTGGCTGCCGCAGGCGCCCTTCAATTTTCAGCGCTGTTATGCCGAGTTTTTTGAATTCAGGCACAAATTCCAGCGTGCACAGATCCTGAGTGGAAAAGAAAAAACCGTTGCCATGCCGACTGAAGTAACGGCGGCGACAGGGTTGTTTGCATTTACCCCGATTGCCGCTCCAGCCACCCAGCCAGGAAGAGAAAAGGCACTGTCCGGAGAGCCCGCAACAAAGCGCGCCGTGAACGAACACTTCCAGTTCAACTGGTGATTCTGCTGCCATTAACCGCATCTCTTCGACGGTGATTTGCCGTTCCAGCACCACGCGTGAGATACCGAGCTCTGCCGCGATTCGTAGTCCGGCGGAGTTATGGAATCCCATTTGGGTTGACGCGTGAATGGGCAGGGACGGAAAATATTCGCGGATGATACGCAGCACTCCGATATCCTGAACCAGAATCCCGTTTGGCGCCATCTCATTCAGTGCCGCAAGATTCTCGACAACTTCCGGCAATTCCTGTTCTTTGATGAGTGTATTCAGTGTTACATAGACTTTTTTTGCATTGGTGCGAGCGTATTCCACCACTCTGGCAAGTTCATCAACTGTAAAATTCTCGGTGCGTTCCCGGGCGTTGAATTTACTTAACCCGGCATAAATCGCGTCCGCGCCGGCATCAAACGCTGCCAGCGCGCAAGCGGCATTGCCCGCCGGTGCGAGCAACTCCGGCAGTTTGCGGTTGGCTTCTGATAAATCGCTCATATTTCCCTTGTATGGTTAATGCTCACGGGCTACAAATGTGGATGATTACACAAATCATTATTCAACTGTGAAATCTAATCTGCTTTACGCGCGAATTCAAGAGGATTGGCATGGGCATCACAGTTTCCGATTAGGAAATTGAAGATCAACAGACGAATAAACGGGATTCTGCTGTTTGCCGACAAGCGCATTGCCGCCATTTGCCGAAAACACTCTTCAACACCGGGGCCGCCGTCGTCCTGATACTTGCACTACGGTGAAATATTCAGCAGTTGGCAGAAGTATTCGTTAAAAACACTGTCGGGAAAACTCAAAATCGGTGGTTTTATGATGTGAGTAGACGGTGTTCCGTACAGCGGCAAGACAACCCGTTGCCTGAAGATGCAGGCCACCAGTTTGTCCTGTGAACCCGCCCCGGAAATACGGATTCCTTCATCCCCGACGTCGAGCGGACGCTGTCCCAGATTATCGAGAACGGCGTACGCTTCATCCTCCGAGAGCTCTCGATATACCGGGTCATTCTGGGATTGAGGCGTTTGCCCCGTTCCATCTTCGCTTTGAACATATTCATCCGTTTGTTGACGGAAACGGCCGCATCGGGAGAGTCTTGAATAATTATTTGCTTATACGGGAACGTTTTGTTCCTATAAATATCAAATTTATTGACTGCAGGTTGTATTATGACGCTTTTGCGGAGTTTGATACAAAGGGTAAGACTTCAATAATGGAGGAAATTGTCGGAAAAGCTATTACC